>NZ_JBJURJ010000009.1:0-283892 GCF_046098205.1 Paenibacillus mesotrionivorans
CGCCTCATAACAAAAAGAAAGGGTTTCGACGGAGCCCAGAGCACGGATGAGTTTTCGTAACGCAGCAGGCGTATGCGCAATACTTCCATAATACCGGGGAGCTTCTTGGCCGACTTCAGCAATGGCGACGGCGATGGTTTCTTTCGAGACATCCAAACCGATAAATTTTGTGGTAGAATGCATAGTAACAGCTCTCCTTTGCTATGTAGCTCTGAAATGGGTGGTGGTCACTTTCCATTTTAACCTACGACAGTAGCAATTTGGAGGGCTGCCCTTTGTTTACGTTCATCTTAGCTAGATTTTAACTATGCCCACTTATAGTCAAATAACGCCTTACAGATACGTTAGCGCTTCTCCTGCACTCCTCGCCCCCTCCAATAAGCCTTGAATACCGCGGCCAATCTTTTATAATAGGAGAACAGGCGGAAGATTCCTGCTTGAGGCGGGCATCCTATGGCTAAATATGGGCTTGCACCTGAAGTGGTAAGCGATTTCACAGCCCGGAGAGGGGGTACAGCATTGTTCTATTCCCTTAAAAACAGACTGATCGCTTTTTTTGTGCTGCTGCTGGTGCTGTCCTTCGGCACCATGTCCCTGCTTTTGTTCAGCCAGTCCCGGGCGATTATTCGCTCCTATATCGAAACCTCGGCATTGGAGAAGATGGACGAATACGGCTCCTTCATCAGCATGGCGGCGCTGCAGGTCTATGATATTTCCTCCCTGGTTTTTAACAGCGAGGAAACGAAAAACTGGAATTCATCCCTCACCGATCCCACCCTTTCGGAAGGGGAGAAGATGCTGGCCAATATCAGCCTGAGCAAATTTTTGACCCACGCCGTCAACAGCTACTCCGGCATCTCCTCCGTCTCCCTGTATAGGGAGGAGGGGCTGATCGTCAGCGAGGACAATGAGGTGGTTTGGGACCGCAGCTTTGTGCAGACCGCCTGGTACAAGGACTTTATGGGCCGCGGCAGGCATTGGGTGTCCGCCCATACGGACCAGGTGGAGATTCGGCGCGACCGGCCTTATCAGGTGCTGAGCCTGCTTCTGCCGGTTGGGGTGCTGGAGCCCTCCAAGGCCAGAACGGTGATGAAGGTTAATGTCAGCGAGGATTTTTTCCTGGAGCCGCTGAGCCGGATTCACTTGGGTGAAACCGGCACCATCTTCCTGCTGGACGGGGAGGGCAGCCCGATTCTATCCCAGGAGCTGTACGAGAGCAAAAAAACGGCGCTCCGCCAGGTTGAAGCCATCCGCCAGAATACCGGGGGTCCTACGGAGGGTGTCGTTTATCTGAAGAACGATCAGGGCGATACGGATATTCTGGTCTACAAAAAGCTGAAGCAAAGCGGCTGGCTCCTGATGGGGCTGGTCCCTGAACGGGATCTGTATGCCCAGCTGTACACCCTGCGCACTACGGTTATCATTTTCTCCTCCTTTTTGCTGATTGCCGCCATTCTTCTGGCTACCTGGTTATCGGTTGGCATTACCAAACCCCTCTCCCGATTGACGTCGGCCATGCGGTATGTCCAGACGGGAGATTTTGCCCTGGCGGAAAGCCGCATTCCGGAGGAGAATACGGTGCGCAATGAGGTAGGCTTTGTGGTGTCCAGCTTCCGCAACATGGTGCTGCAGCTGCGCCAGCACATCAAAACCGAATTTGAGCTGAAGCTCCTGCGCCAGCAAGCGGAGTACAAGGCGCTGCTGATGCAGATGAACCCTCATTTTCTCTTTAATACACTGGAGCTGCTGAGCAGCCTCTCCATGCAGAAGCGGACAGAGGACAGTGTGCAGGTGATTGAATCGCTAGGCAAAATGCTGCGGTTTTCCCTGAACAGCAAGGAGGATTTAATTCCGCTGACGGAGGAGCTTTCCTGTCTGCGCCATTATATCTCCATCCTCTCCATCCGTTTCCGGGAGCGTCTGGATCTTCAGCTGGAGGTGGAAGGAAAGCCGGAGGGACGGTTTATCGTCAAGTTTCTGCTGCAGCCTCTGGTGGAAAATGCGGTAAAATACAGCTTCGCCAGCCAGGCTCAAGCTCATGTCCGCATCCGCGTTCAGGTGGAGGGCGGACGGCTGCGGCTTATGGTGGCGGACAACGGCCCCGGTCTGCCCGACGGGCTCGCCGCCCAACTGGAGGAGGAAGCCACCCGCTCCCGGCTGAACGATGTGCTGAACAACAGTGGGCAGATCGGCCTGCGCAATGTGTTGGCCCGCTGCAGCCTATATTACGGCTCCGGGTTTATCTACCGGATTGAGTCACAGCCTGAGCAGGGTACGGTAATTGAGCTGTGCCTGCCGGCGGGAGAGGGCGCCATGCAAACGGAAGAGGGGGGAATGGCCTGATGTACCGGGTGCTGATCGTGGACGATGAGCCGGATATCCGGCTTGGCTTAAATATGAAGATTGATTGGCAGCAGCTTGGACTGGAGCTGGCCGGAGAGGCGGGCAACGGGGCGGAGGCTATGGAGTGGCTGGCTGCCGGCGAAGTGGATATTGTCATCACCGATATGAATATGCCCATGATGAACGGGGTTACCTTCCTAAAGGAATGCCGGGAGCAGTATCCTGAGCTGAAGCTGATTGTCATAACCGGGTATGAGGATTTTCACTATGCCAAAGCGGCCATTCAGAGCCAGGCCAAGGACTATCTCCTGAAGCCGGTGGCAAGAGATGAGCTGAACGGGGCATTGGCCAGAGTGGCGGGTGAGCTGGAGGAGTCCAGCAGAACCACCAGCCAGAAGGCGCTGCTGGAGTGGAAGCTCTCCCAATATTATGCCGAGATGCGGGAGCATTACATTCTACAAGCGGTCAAGGCTGAGGGAATGCCGGGGGCAGCTGTCAGGGACAGGGCCAAGCTCTTCGAGCTGGACACCTGGGAGAACCGTCCGGTCCGGTTCGTCTCGGCAGGAATGAGGGAGCGCCAGCAGACCGAGGTCTCCCGGGAGCGTTCTCCGGAGAAGCTGAGCCTGCCCTTTCAGCTGTTATGCCGGGAATACGGAGGCGGGCAAGAGGAGGAGGCGCTGGTATTTTTCGATGCCGGTTATCCCGGTCTGATGCACTTTATTGTGCCGGGAACCGGGGAGGACTGTGCCCGGTTTGTGGAGGGGCTGAAGCTTTGCCTGCGGCAGCATCTGCGGGTGGAGCCGGTGGCGGGCACCGGACAGCCGGCAGAGGGGCTGAAGGAATGGCGGGAAGGATACCTGTCGGCTCTTCTGGACTGGAATCTCCAGGACACGCAGCCGGCAGGCCAACAAACCGCCGCCGGGGACACAAGCGCCTCCTTGTCGGAGGAAACGGCGGCTCTTCTCCGCCAATATTTGCTGAAGGGGGAGGAGAGGGTGTTCGGGGAAACGGTGAAGAAGGAGCTGTCCCAGTCCTTCTCTGTTTCCCGGTCCGCTTTTGTCAAAACGATCTTCCAGATTTATATGCTCATCGAAGCCGTGGCCGTGCAGGCCGGCGTCCATAACGAAACGGGCAATGCTCTATGGGTCAGCCCGGAGCTGGCTCTGGGCCTGCGCACCATCGACAAGGCGGAGCAGTTCCTGGCGGATTTGGCCCGGTTCACACAGAACCAGCCCAAGGAGGAGAGTGCCGATCCCGACCGGAAGCTGGTGCGGGCGGTGGAGCAGTTTATCCGGGATAACTATATGTATGACTTGACGCTGACCATGCTGGCCGAACACTTCAATTATCACCCTTCGTATTTTTCCGAGCTGTTCAAGTCCAAGATGGGCAAGAGCTTCGTCCAATACGTAACCGAGGTGCGGCTCTCCCAGGCGGTCCGGCTGCTGGAGGAGACCCCCTTATCCCTGTGGGATATTGCCGAGCTGACGGGTTTTGCCAATGCCAGCTACTTCAGCACTAAATTCAAGCGTCAATACGGAGTATCTCCTTCCGATTACCGGCAGGCCCGGCAACATGAAAAAAGTGAAGATCAACAGCCGAAAAAATGAGATTCAGCTTCCTCTGCAAAAGCCGTATGCTGGTTATGTAAACAGCATACGGCTTTTTTCGAGAAAGAGGTGGCGAATGTGAAAGCGTCGGCAAAGTCCTCGATCTGGCGCCAGAACCGCACAGCATATCTGTTTTTGCTTCCATGGCTGCTGGGATTTTTCTGTCTGACTCTGGGACCCATGCTGGGCTCCTTGTACTTATCCTTTACCAAATACAATCTGCTGAATGCGCCTGTGTGGAACGGCTTGGACAATTACAAAACCATTTTTACCGACGACCAGTCCTTCGTCAATTCCATTGTATTGACCTTCAAGTATGTGCTGATGGCGATTCCGCTTCGGTTGGCCTTCGCTCTTGCGGTGGCCATGGCCTTGAACAAAGGGCTGAAGCTCCTAGGGGTTTACCGTACGGTGTATTATGTGCCCTCCCTATTGGGAGGCAGCGTGGCGATTGCCATTGTGTGGAGGAAAATGTTCGACGGCGACGGGCTGGTGAACCTTTTTCTGAGTGTTTTCGGGATCAAGGGGCCTTCGTGGATTGCCCATCCGAGTTATGTGATTTATGCGATTGTAGCCCTGGCGGTATGGCAATTTGGCTCGGCCATGGTGATTTTCCTGGCGGGATTAAAGCAAATTCCGGCGGATTTGTACGAGGCTGCCGAGGTGGATGGAGCGGGGAAAACACGGCAATTTTTTAGGATTACCCTGCCGCTTTTGTCGCCGGTGATTTTCTTCAATCTGCTGATGACCATTATCAATTCCTTCCAGGTCTTCACTCCCGGTTATGTTATCGGCGACGGGCGGGGCGGACCCATTGATTCCACTCTGTTCTACACGCTGTATCTGTATCTGAAGGGCTTCTCGTATTTCGACATGGGTTATGCATCCGCCCTGGCTTGGATTCTGCTGGCCATTATCGGTCTGTTTACGGCGATTGTGTTCATAACCTCCAAGTATTGGGTGTTCTACGGCGACGGCAAGGAGGGGCATTGAACATGGCCTATCAAACGGTTTATTCCAAAGCTATTCGGCATCTTGTGATTATCGCGCTGGGCCTGCTGATGCTGTATCCGGTCGTGTGGCTGCTCTCCAGCTCCTTCAAGCCCAACAGTATGATTTTCACCGACACCAGTCTTTGGCCCAAGGAATTTACGCTGGAGCATTACCGAAACGGCTGGCGGGGGCTGCAGGGCGTCTCCTTCGGAAGATTCTTCGCCAATTCGGCCTTCATCTCCATTATGGCGGTGCTGGGCAATGTGATCACCTGCTCGTTGGCTGCGTATGCCTTCGGCAGACTGGATTTTAAGCTGAAGGGGCTGTGGTTCGGCCTGATGCTCATCACCATCATGCTGCCCTATCATGTTACGCTGGTGCCCCAGTATATCATTTACAACTACTTCGGCTGGATCAATTCCTATTTGCCGCTTATTGTCCCCAAGTGGCTGGCGCATGATTCCTTTTTTATTCTGCTGATGGTTCAGTTCATCCGGGGAATTCCCAAGGAGCTGGACGAAAGCGCCACCATTGACGGATGCGGACAGGGGCAAATCTATTTCCGGATTGTGTTGCCGCTTTTGGTTCCGGCTTTGATCACCACCTCGATTTTTACCTTTATGTGGTCTTGGGATGATTTTTTCAGCCAAATGATCTATCTGAACAAAATTGATCTGTTTACCGTACAGTTGGGTATCCGTTCCTTGTTCGATCCGTCCGGCGAATCCGATTGGGGTGCGCTGCTGGCCATGTCCGTGCTGTCCCTGGTACCCGTATTAACCATCTTCTTTTCCTTCCAGCGGTATTTTCTGGAGGGAATCGCCACTACAGGGCTCAAATGAGTCACCCATAAAGAAGTGCGCAGGGGTTGGGCAAGTAAAGCCGGCAAGAATGGTATACACTATTTTAATAGGGGGAACACCATCATGAAAAAAGCTTTGGCAATCAGCGGATTGACGGCATTGGCCTTGGTTATGACGGCATGCGGGGGCAACAGCAGCGGCTCCGGCGCATCCCAGGCACCGGCAGGTACGGCTGCAGCCGGCGGGAAACCGGCAGAAAAGGTTGAGCTGCGGATTATGTGGTGGGGCGATCAGAAGCGGGCCGACAAAACCAATGAAGCCCTGCGCAAATTCGAGGAGAAGAATCCGAATATCAAGGTGGTGGGCGAGTTTGCCCCCAGCTCCGGCTATTTCGACAAGCTGAATACCCAGATTGCTTCGGGAACGGCACCGGATGTTTTCTTCCTGGGCGGCAATGTGGTGGATTATGTGAATAAGGATGTCCTCCTGGATTTGACCCCTTATGTAGGCAAGGAATTGAATACAACGGATATGGACCCTTCCATGATTACCTACGGCACCTTCAAAAACAAGCTGCTGCACGTTTCTGCCGGGGCCAATGCCCGGGGAATTATCGTTAACACGGAAGCCTTCAAAAAAGCGGGGCTGGATATCCCTAAGGACGGCTGGACGTGGGATGATTATGCTCGTATCTCCAAGGAAATTGCCGCCAAGCTCGGCAAGGATTATTACGGTACCTATGATTATACCAATGAAGGCATGGATATTTACCTGAAGCAGAACGGCAAGATTTTGTACGATATGGATAAGGGCGCTCTGGGCTTCGAAAAGGCGGATGTGGAAAAGTGGTTTGGCTACTGGAGCGATCTGCGCAAGGCGGGAGGTCTTGTCACCCCCGAGCTGCAAGTATCTAATCCTCCGGGAGATACCAGCAAATCCCTGATCGTTACCGGCAAGGTAGCTATGGGGCTGACTGCCTCCAACCAATTGGTGGCCCATCAGAATCTGACCAAGGATGCTCTGACTCTGGTTCAAGTGCCCCGTGGGGATAAAGGGACCGGTGTGGTATTCGAATCCAGCCAGGGTCTGTCGGGTTATGCCAAAACCAAATATCCCAAGGAAGTGGCGCTGCTGATGAACTTCTGGATCAATGACCCCGATGCCGCCAAGATTCTTGGCAATGACCGTGGTGTTCCGGTTACGACGGCCATGCGGGATCTGCTCAAGACCACTGCGTCCCCTGTGGAGCAAATCATCTATGACTATTGCAACCGGGTATCCGAGGCCAGCAAAAAAGAGCCTGCCAAGATCAGCTATAACCCTCCGGGCTTCACGGAATATTCCAAGCTGGTGGATACGACTGTGCAGGAAATTGCCTTTGGCCGCAAGGATGTGAAGAAGGGTGTAGAGGATTTCTACAACGGGGCGGTCAAGATCTTCAATAATAATACCAAGTAACCCCGCAGAGTCTTCGGCGGTGGTGGACAACGGGGCTGCGGCGGCTGGCTGCGGCCCTTGTTTGTACGAGAAAAAAGCTGGAGGAGGCGTGAGGCATGGGTGTGGAGTCCGTTTTGGAGCGGTTGCGGGCGATAAATGTGGAGGAGCGGCTGGGTGAGCCGGGCAAACCCTCGGATGTGGAGGCGGTAGAGGAATGGAAGCGGGGCGGGGTGAAATTTGCCGCTTCGACAGGCAGGCTGGAGGAGGTCTATTACCATGCCCTCCGCAAGCTGCTGGACTGTATTGTCCCGACCTGGGATCGCGGGCCGATTCTTCACGAGGGCGGTGTGTACCGGGGCTGCTGGCTGGAGAGCACCGGCACCATCAATGCCGAACTCTTGTCCCGGTTTTTGCCCTCGGTATCCGGGCGAACCTATGAAGCCTTCGCCGACGGCCAGCGGGAGGACGGACTGATCCCCTACAAAATAACCGAGGCCGGTCCCGTATTCCGGCAGATTCAGCTGGTGACGCCTTTGGCGCGTTCCGTGTGGAATCATTATCAGCTTAACGGACGTCCCTCCGATTTTCTGCGCAAAATGATGACGGCCTTGGCCCGCTTCGACCAATGGCTGGCGGATTGGCGCAATACCCGGGGCAGTGGCTGCGTGGAGGCCTTCTGTGCTTTTGATACTGGGCATGATCTGTCTCCCCGCTTCTGGCATATCCCGGACACTCCCCATCAGGGTGATCCCAAGCAATATGATCCCGCTTCTCCGCTTCTGCCTCTGCTGGCCCCGGACATGACGTCCCATACCTACTGCCAGCGGCTGTATCTGGCCCGGATGGCCGAGGAGCTGGGGGATAGCGAGCAGGCGGAGAGGTGGCGGGCCAAGGCGAAAGAGACCCTGGACAGCCTGTTCCGGCATTGTTATGACGGCGGGGACCAATTCTTCTATGATGTGGATCAAAGCGGCGCTTTCATCCGGGTTCAATCCGATGTGCTGCTCCGGGTGCTGGCCTGTGAGGTGGGAGATGACGCCTTCTTCCAAGAAGCGCTGAAGGGGTATCTCCTGAATACCCGCAAATTCTTCGCCAAATACCCGTTCACGGCCGTGGCGATGGATGATCCCCGCTTTGATCCCTTCTCCAGCTATAACAGCTGGGCGGGACCGTCCAACTTTCTGGCGATTATCCGCGCCCCCCACGCCTTCGAGCATCACGGACGTTATGTGGAGCTGACCTGGGTGCTGCAGCCGATTGTGTCGGCTATGGCCCGGATGGAGCGGTTTCCCCAGGTGCTCAGCCCCTGGACGGGGGCGGAGGGTTATACGGAAGCCTATTCCCCGGCGATCCTGGGTGTGCTGGATTTTGTGGAGCGGCTGTGCGGGATTGTTCCCCGGCCGGAGGGGAACCTGTGGTTTAACGGCTTATTGCCCTATCCTCTGGACCATGGGGAGGAGGTGGCGGGGGAAACCGGGTACAGCCGGACGGTGGACGGCGCTGAGTTTGAATTGGCCGTGACCCGGGAGGAAGCGCTGGTTTGCCGTAATGGCCGGGAACTGATCCGGTTCCCCTTCGGGATCCGGGTGGTGACGGACCGGTCGGGGGAGCTGGTGGAAGTGGCAGGACTGCTTCATGCTCCCGTGTCCGGGGAGGTGGTATACCAAGGGAGGCGGTTCCCCGTATCCGCAGGCCCCAATGAGGTTTTGGCTTTTAAAGAGGGGCGGTTCATCAGCGTCAGAAGCCCCGGTGCGGTTGCACCGGTATTTTGAGCCTAGTCTGGCACGAGGACGTTCAGCGGGCAGCAGGATTGCCTGCGGCCCGCTGGAGCGCAGGGCGGCTAATGTTGGCATCGCACTTCGTGTGGGCTGTCCGCCAAGTGCCGACCGCTGGCATCGAATACAGAGTACCGACCCGCTACCGACGACCGCCCAGCGCTAACGGAACTCAGCGACTCTTAAAGACGAAAAATCCGGTGTTTTTCCCTGCAACGGAACTGAGCGGCTCTTAGAAGCATAATCGGGCCATCCAGCATGTCTGCAGCCCGGCTAAGGGCTTCTGAGTTCCGTTAGAATCCGAGCAATCCCGTTTTCAACGGCTAAGGGCTTCTGAGTTCCGTTAGAATCCGGCATAACCAAACAGTCATCGCCAAAGTGAAAATACCGGGCACACCTGCCTATGGGGGCAGCGCCAACGTATAACTCCCCATAAGCCGGCTGCCACCACCAAGCCGAATCAGTAGAAGAGGAGAGGACCATGAAGAATAAGGACCTGCAAATTCGCGACCCGTTTGTGTTTCCGGTTCAGGAAAAGCAATTATATTACTTATTTGGAAGCACGGACAAGAATATCTGGGGAGAAGGAACCGGCTTCGATCTGTACACCAGCCGGGATTTGGAGGAGTGGGAGGGGCCGTTCCCCGCTTTCCGCCCGGATGAGAACTTCTTCGCCAAACGTAATTTCTGGGCACCAGAGGTGCATTCCTACAAGGGAAGCTTCTATATGCTGGCCACCTTCCGCAGGACGGATAATGAGCTGTTGGGCACCGCCATTCTGGCTGCCGACCGGGTGGAAGGACCGTATTTGCCCCACAGCAGCGGACCTGTTACACCTGCGGAGTGGGCCTGTCTGGACGGAACTCTTCATGTGGATGCGGTCGGAGAGCCGTGGATGGTTTTCTGCCATGAATGGACGCAAACGGGAGACGGGGAGATCTGCGCCATGCGGCTGAATCCCGATCTGAGGGGTGCAGCCGGGGAGCCGGTGCGGCTGTTCAGCGCCTCCCAGGCTCCTTGGACGGAGCGGCTGGCCTCCAAATCCACACCGGAGCGGGCGGTGTATGTGACGGACGGTCCGTTTCTGCACCGGGACGAGGAGGGAAGGCTATTGATGCTGTGGGCCAGCTTCTCCGGCAACCGGTATGCCCAAGGGGTGGCCGTATCTCCCGGCGGCGGAATTATGGGCCCTTGGGTCCATCAGCCGGAGCCGCTGTACCGGGAAAACGGGGGGCACGGCATGCTGTTCCGCACCTTCGGCGGAGAGCTGATGCTGGCGCTGCATGCGCCTAACCGGACACCGGAGGAGCGGCCGCTGTTTCTTCCAGTTGCGGAAGGAAGCGGCGGAGGACTCTCCGTGAGGCTGCTGCGGGAGGGATGAGCAGCTCCGCGGACTCCCAAGTGTGGCCGCCACTTTAGGCTTAAGCAGCGCGGCCGTTTCCTTCGCAGACGGGCTTCCGAACCGGCGGCGGGCAGGAGGTTTTGTTTGACCGCCCTGATCAGCACGTGTACAATTAGGCGTGTCTGACAACCCACAACACCACCGGGGGAGCATATGAAAATCGGCTTTCGCACCTTAAAAACGGCCATTGGCGTAGCCTTATCCGTCTTTATCGCCCAATCGCTGGGCTTGCAATATTTTACCGCGGCGGGAATCCTGACCCTGCTCTGCATCCAGAAATCCCGCAAACAATCCTTTCAGGCGGCCCTGAGCCGCCTCTTTGCTTGCTTAATTTCCCTGTTCGCCTCTACGCTGTTGTTTGAAGCCATCGGGTACGGGGCGTATACTTTTCTGGTTCTGCTGCTGTTCTTTATCCCGCTGACGGTGCGCCTTGGCATCCACCAGGGAATTGCCAGCAGCATCGTTATCGTGATGCATGTTTACATGCATGGGCAATGGGAATGGAGCTTTTTCCTGAACGAAATTTGCGTCATTCTCATCGGTCTCGGCGTGGCCTTGGCCGTGAACTGGTATATGCCCAGCATCGACAAGGAGCTGAACCGGCATAAGGACCAGGTGGACGGTCTTATTGCCGCTATTCTGAAGGAAATTTCCCTGTATCTGAAGGAAGGGCAAACCTCCTGGGACGGCAAGGAACTGCTGCTTCTGGGGGACACCCTGCGCAAAGCCTCCGAGCTGGCTGTCCTCGACGACGAAAACAGCCTGCACCGCAAGGACAATTCCTACCGGCATTATTTCGGCCTGAAGCGTCGGCAGTACGAAATTCTCGACCGGATGCTGCCTGCTGTCTCCGGCATCTCCATCCAGATGGAGCAGGGCCACCGGATCGGGGAGCTCATCGAAGAAATGAACGCGCATATGAGCGGCGGGATTCCTTCGCCCCATCTCGGAGAGAAGCTCCGCAGCATCCGGGAATTCCATAAGCTGCTCCCCATGCCGGTAACCCGGGACGAATTCGAGAACCGGGCCAGCCTGTATGCCGTGGCCAATGAGCTGGAGCGGTTTATTGAGACGCTGTAGCAAAATTCGGCCCCCGGCTTAAAGCCCTCTTGAACAAGGAGGGCTTTTCATGTTACTCTAAAACTGATCAATGATCAGTTTTTTGGGAAAGGAGAGGAAGATGAAAAAAGCGGAGGAAATGAAGGAACGGATTATCCGGAGCACTATTGAGCTTATTGAGCAGGGAAGCGGTGATATCGGAGAGATTACCACCCGGATGATCGCCGAAAAGACGGGAATCGGTATTAGTCTGATTCATTATCATTTTCAGACCAAGGAAAGACTGGTGGAGCTTTGTGTCCAGCGGATCATTACCGGTGTTATTGAGAATTTCCGGCCTTCCGTGGCCGCGGCTGACAGCCCGCTTGTACGGATCACGGCTGTGGCGCGACAGGTCGCCGATTTCCTCGCGGCCAATCCGGCTATCTCGCGGATTTCGATTCTTGGCGACTTGACCCAGCCTGCACTGCAGGATAATACCGCCTTGACCATGGCGGGATTTTCTGCTGCCTGGCAAGGGGGAAAAAGCAGCAGCGGCAACCCAGCGGCTCTGAACGTAAAAACAGCGGTTTTTGCCTTAACCGCCCTTATCCAGTCGGCTTTTTTGAGGAAGGAACAGAGCCGGGAGCTGTTCGGATATGATATGGAAAACAAAGAGGAGCGCGACCGCTTTATCGGCTGGATGGCGGAACGCTTATTTAGGAGTGATGTCCATGAATCATAAATTCGGGTTGATTTCATCGTTGTCTGCACTGGTCTGCACGGTATTGTTCCTGATAGGACTCGTCATCGTAAACGACGGCTTGAATTATTGGTCCTGCCTGGTGCTGAGCTGGGCCTATATCTGCACGGCCTGTGCACTTGCCCAGGAGGCTCCGGCAGACCGGAAAGGTGTTGCAGGAGCAGGGATTGCTATTGCGGCTGTGTATTCTCTGCTGACCAACCTGGTTTATTATACTCAGCTGACTACCGTGGCGCAGGATGCGGCAGGCCAGGAGGTGCTCCGGGTGTTTCGTTTCCAGCAGGGAAGCTGGATGTTTGGTTTGGATCTTCTCGGATACGGACTAATGGCGCTGTCCACTTTCCTGATCGGGCTCTCCATGATGCCAATAGCCCCCGGGGATAAAGCACTGAAGTGGATGCTGATGCTCCACGGCCTCTTTTTCCCGGTCTGTGTGGTAATGCCGACACTTGATGTTTTCCCGGAAGGCAGCGGCGGCAACGGAGGGATTTATGCTCTGATGGGATGGTGCGTGTATTTTGCACCGGTGATGGCCCTGTCTGCTTGGCACTTTATGCAGCGCTCACGGGTATTTGGGCGCTGAAGCGGACCCCCTTGCCCGGAGAGGTGGATAGCTCGTAGCTGCCGTCCAGGGACAGCACTCTGCTTTTCAACTGTTCTAAGCCTTGGCCGGAGGAGCCGATTTCCCGGACGGTTGGCTGCCGTTCCTCAAATCCCACTCCGTCATCGGAATATTCCAATTCAACAAAACTCTCACGGTATTGCAGCACAAACTCAATTTCGGAGGCGCGTGAATACTTTTTGGCGTTATTCAAAAGCTCCTGGATCATCCGGAATAGATGCTGCTTCATCTCCAGCCCCTGCTTCTCGATCAACTGGGTGCCCATAACGGAAAACTCGATTTTAAATTCAGCGGTTGCCCGCTCCACATGGAACAGCTTGTTCAACGCTTCCACCAGCCCGATATCCCGGAGCATATATGGGTGAAGCTCGAAGCAGCTTTGCCGCAAGCCCGCGTTGATCATATCAATAAAATCGGCGGCGGCATCCAAGGAGGTTTGCACCTCAGGCGTAAGCATATGCTGGGAGTGGATCGTCTGGAGCCTGCGTTTCAGAAAGAACAGATCCTGCATGGTGCTGTCATGAATATCCATGGCAATGCGGACCCGTTCCTTTTCCTGAAGACTGAACATCAGCTTGCGGAACCACCGGATGTTCTCCGCGTCCTCCTCCTTGGGAACCAGGGAGGAGAGGGTTTGGATTTTATTGTCCAGCATGCGGATCAGCTGCACATTCTCCAGGGAAACAGCCAGGTAGGTGAGAATCAACTGAAGCCAATGGACCTCCTCCAGCCCAAGTATGGTGCCGGTATTTTTTTCGGTTACAATCAGATAAGCGGTGAAATCCTCCTGCTGTGTAATCTCAAAGCAGGTATAGGGGCCGTTTTCCGGCAAATCCTCCTCGATCAGCTTTTCCGCCAGTTTTTCATCCACATTCCCCACTGTGATCATTTCCGTCTCCCTCTGGGAACGGAGCATAATGGCTGCTCCCCGCACCTCCAGTGTCTCAGCGATATCCTTCAGTATAATCTCCCGCATTTCCTGGAAGCTGGAGATGGTCCCCAGATTGCGGGATATCTTTTTTAACGCCATTTGCAGCCGGTACTTGCGCGGAAACAGGGTGGGCTCCAGTTTGGCTGTCAGATTTTCCAGAGAATACAGGATGAACGAGGTCCCGGTCAGCAGGATAAAAAACACCAAAGCCAGCTGTTCCCCGGTAGCAGTCTCGTCAAACAAAAGCTTGATCAGCCCCATAAACAAAAGGCTGGGCAGGAAAGCGATAGCCGTAGTGAAATACATGCGTCTGCTGATGAGATCAATATCGTAGAGCCTCCGTGTAGCCAGCAGGTACACAAAGGTCAACGGGAATATGAAGATAAAGCAGCTCATTAGAAGGGAATTTGCCAATTCATAGCCCAATAGCACCATGGGTGTAAAGGAAAGCAGAATGACCGGAGCCACGGAGCAGAACAACGCCCAAAAAACCGCTTTTACAATAAAGGCCAGCGGGCTTTTTTCCCTACGGTGCTTAACATAGGAGCGGATCAGAAGCGTCAGGCAGCCGATGACGCCAAGTCCGCTGATGACCAGTGTGGAAATTCTACTGAAAAGATACAGTTCTACCGTGTGCATAGTTGTAAATAAAGTTAAGGCATTGAGAACAACAGGAAGGACAATGATATAAAGATACACCCTTACCAAGCTGTTCGGAAATCCGTAAGAGCCTTTCTCCTGCAAGAATGCATTGAAGAAATGAAGAAAAAGGGCTGGCATCAGCATCATAAAAGTAGTGATTAAAAACTTGCCTGAGGGCTCTCCCCGGATGGAGGTGGCGAGACTCATGAAAATGAAGGCAATATCCAAAAAAACCGCTGACAAGTACACGGCGGATGGCGAATTGCGCACACGTTTATAAATAATGACCGCAAGCAGCAGACTAACAAATTCCGCAAGAAAACTTATGGTATCATCCGAGGAAAGAAGCGGCATGTCTCGCACATTCACTGTCAGGAGGCTTCCATCCCGGTTGACAACGAAATCATCGACTTGGTCCATGGTACGCCAGAGATGAACGAACGGATGGGAATCCGGCTCTTTGCCGTTAATGGAGATGATCCGGTCTCCTGCTTGAATCTCTGTGTTTTTGGCGATGTTTCCTTCATTTAAGCTTTCTATAATCCAATGGCCGCTGCTGTCCTGCTCCAGGTTTATACCGATATAGGGATACCTGAACACGATGAACAAAGCCCAGACTTGATACGCTATAAAAAAAATCATCACTGCCCGCATGATATTGCGCTTCCACATCGTCCATTTCCTGCCTTCTGTTAGTATGCTCCCACAAGAATATCATCTTCTTTCGCATTCACCAATAGAAAAAGAGATTGTTCGGTTGATTGCAATAATCAGCCCAACAATCTCTTATGTAAGGGATGCCGTTTTCTTATGCTCTATTGAGCTGGGATCCCGCCGGAAACCGCGCCCAGAAGGTTACACCTTTGCCCGGAGAGGTGGAAAGCCCGTAGCTGCCGTTCATGGACAATACCCGGCTTTTCATCTGTTCAATGCCTCGCCCGGAGGAACCGATTTCCCTGACCACCGGGCGTTTTTCCTCAAACCCCACCCCGTCGTCGGCATATTCCACACTCAGAGCTCCCGTATGAAGCTGCAGGGAGATGCAGACCACAGAGGCGCGGGAATATTTCTTGGCATTGTTCAGAAGCTCCTGAATCATGCGGAACACATGCTGCTTAACCTCCAAATCCACCTCCTCGATGGGGGGGATATCCGTAGTTGAGAAGTCAATGCGGAAATCACTGGAAGCACGCTCCATCTGCAGCAGCTTCCCCAAAGTAGCCACCAGTCCGATATCCCGCAGCAAATATGGATGGAGCTCGAAGCAGCTTTGCCGTAAACCTGCATTGATCATATCGATGTAACGTGCCGCCTGCCCCAGGGCCTTCGTCCCTTCGGCGGTCAGCATATGCTCGTCCTGCACCGTTTCCAGCCTCCGCTTCAGGAAGAACAGATCCTGCATGGTGCTGTCATGGATATCCATGGCAATCCGGACCCGCTCCTTCTCCTGGAGCCCGAACATCAGCTTCCGGAACCACTGCAGATTGCCGGCCTCCTCTTCCTTGGGCACCACGGAGGAGAGGGTTTGGATCTTGTTGTCCAGCTTGCGGATCAGCTGCACATTCTCCAGGGAAACCGCCAGGTAGGTCAGTATCAGCTGGAGCCAGTGCATCTCCTCATGACCCAGCATAGTGCCGGAGCGTTTGGGGGAAACGGCCAGGTAGGCGGTGTATTCCTCCTGACGGGTGATGGCAAAGCAGACATAGCCGCCATCCTCCTGTTTTTTCTCCTGAATCAACCGGAGAATATGCCCATGCTCCGCCACCCCTACGGCAATAAGCTCTTCCTTGCCCTCCTCCAGAAGCATGATGGCTGCTCCGGATACCTCCAGGGTATCTACAATATCCTTCAGAATTATTTCCCGCATTTCCTGGAAGGTGGAGATGGTGCCCAGGTTCCGGGAGATGCTCTTGAGGGCCAGCTGCAGCCTGTATTTCCTGGGGAATAAGGCCGGTTCCAAGCGCGTTGTGAGATTTTCGAGAATATATAGAACGAAGGAGATGCCTATCAGCTGAATGAAAAAGGCCAGAGCCAGCCGCTCCCCGTTGGCGGCTTCCCCAAAAAGCAGCCTGGCCGTCCCGGTGAAAATCAGACTGGGAATGATGGCGATGACTACCGTGAACAGAATGCGGCGGGTAATCAAATCAATATCATACAAACGCCGTGTGGCCAGCAAATACACGAAGGTCAAAGGGAACAGGAAGATAAACCAGCTCATCTGCAGTGAGTTTAGCCACTCATGCCCAAATAGAAAGCGGGGCAAAAAGGATAGGAGCATAATTGGCGAAACGGAAAGAAATAAGGAGCAAAAAACGATCCGGATCAGAACGGCAATATGCGGGTTGTCTTTTTTATATTTCCGGTAAAAGTAAAAGAGCAGCACCAAGTCTCCCGAAATCCCCAGGATGCTGACACCCAGGATCATATTGCTGACCCATTCGTATAATTGCACGGAGCCGGTCAAGCCCAAAATGTAAAACATTTGGATCAAAACGGGAACGGCCAGCAGCATGCAATACCATTTCCCCCAGTGATAAGGAAAGCCGGGGGTGCCCTTTTCAATCAGATATTCATGCAGGAATTTATAGAAGATGACCGGCAAAAACATGATGAAAGTTCCGATCAGCAACTTGCCTGAAGGGTCTCCTCTGACCGAGGTGGTCAGACTCATGAATATGGCTGCTATATTGAGGAAGATTCCGGAGAGATAGAAGGATGATGGCGAGTGTTTAACCTTCCCTGCCAGAAGTCCGGCAATTAAGAAGCTGGATATCTCAGCCAGCAGTGCAACAATATCATAGGCCGAAATGGAAGAGATGCTGCGCAGATTGATATCAACCGGTATGTTTCCCCGGCTGGCCCTAATGGTGTCCGCCTGGTCGATGCTTTTGAAGAGCCGGACGGATTCATGCTGGTCAGGGGCGACCCCGTTGACTTCATTAATTACATCCCCAATCCTGAAATCCAGTTGGGAGGCGATGCTGTAAGCTTCAAAGCTTGCAATCGTCCATTCTTGGGCAGCATTTTTTTGAAGGTTAATACCGGTCAGCGGGTAGCGGAAAATGAGGATAAGAGCCCAAATTTGATAGATCATAAAAAATAATAGCATTAACCGCGCAAAAACAGTCCTTTTCATGACAAAATTTTGCACCTTTCTATTTAAATTTGGAATTTACGTGATATAATGGAAGTGAAAACGACAAAAAAAACGAGGTGATAGTATGCAAGCAATATCTTTATCTCCCGGGCTTTATGCAACTGTCAGAGATTTGAAAGAAAAATTGCAAGCTCAAATGAATCAGGATGTGGAAATTTCTGCAGCCGCTGAGATCAGCGAAACGGAAAAGAAACATGTCTTGAACGCGCTTAAGGATAAGAAAGAACTGCAAGGAGTTTGGTGGTAGAGACATTCTATATTTTACCATTATTGAGAAGGCTTGTACATCTGATTTTTTCCAAAAATCGGGTATACAAGCTTTTTATTTACATAAATATATACATTCCTGCTTTCTGCTAAGTCGGAAATTCGGGTTTTCTCCAATGAGTGGCAATTCCGGAAAATCCATTGGTGTCTTGTTGCCTTTTATGCCCCCATGGTATAATTTGAGCGACAAACTAGCGGAACGATCGGCAAAGCAGACAGCACTACAGACTGTGGAGGGATAACGGCATGCGCGTAAAAGCATGGATTTTGAACATTCCGGAGCTTTTTAAATTTATCCGCAAAATCTCCCTCCGCAAATGGCTGCTGTTGATAAAACGGAGAAGCCTGGATATTCTCCGCAGCCTGTTTGCCAAATTGCTGATGGGCAACAAACAGCTGGAGGAGCGGCAGGAAATTCTCCTGCAGAACCGGGAGCTTTCTTTATTGAATGAGCTGAGTGGCCAGGTCCGCTCCATTCCGGAGATGCAGACCATGCTGGAGCAGTTTTTGAAGCGGGCGGTATCGGATCTTCAACTCCATTCCGCCGTGATCCAGATTAACGTTGTGGGCGAATATCTGGATTTGCCGTACAAGATTGTGGAATGCCCCTGCGACCGCTGCGAGCGCCTCCAGGGGCGCGAATGTTATTGCTCGATTGTGTCCATTCATTATCTGGTGTTTCCCGTGGGGAGAGTGGACAACCGGATCGGCCAGTTGGCCGTATGCAGCTATCTGCCGCTGAACACTCAATCCGTCAATGTTCTCCAGTCCCTGGCCAATCAGATTTACGTGACGGCAGAGAATCTGCGTCTTTGGCATGAGCTGAAGCAAAAGGAAGCTCTCCGGCTGCAGCTGCTGGATAAGGTCATCCAAGCTCAGGAGGAGGAGCGGAAACGGATTGCCAGGGAGCTTCATGATGAAACCAGCCAATCCCTGACCTCCATTCTGCTGGGCTTAAGCGTGCTGGCGGACAAAAAAAACGAATTGGAGCGGCATGAGCAGCTCCGCGGGCTTCGCCAGCTGGTGCAGGAAACCCTGGAGGAGGTACATGATCTGGCCTGGCAGCTGCGGCCCAGTGTTCTGGATAAATACGGGCTTGCCACTGCGCTGGAACGGTATATGGAGCAATACCGGAGCAAATACGGGATTGATGCGGATTTGTGCATGCTGGGATTGGATGAAATCAGGCTGCCCATGGAGATCGAAATCTCCGTCTACCGGATTATCCAGGAGGCGCTGACCAATGTGGCCAGGTATGCCAGAGCGAGTAATGTCAGTGTAATCATCAGCCGCAAGCAGTGCCAGCTTTCGGTTATTGTGGAGGATGACGGGGCAGGCTTCGACGTGGAGCAGGTGCTGGGGCGGGAGCCTACGCGGTCCAATCTGGGGCTGCGCGGGATGCAGGAGCGTGCAGTGTTATTGAACGGGTCCCTAAAAATCGAATCCGGCTTCGGATCGGGAACGACTGTATTTGTCAACCTCCCGTTGTTTGCCGGTAAGGAAACCTATGCGGGCTAATGGGCCTGCGGGAAAAGGAGTGTCACCATGCAACCCATACGTGTTTTGTTGGCGGACGACCATCCGCTGTTCCGCTCGGGTCTTAAGAATGTGCTTCAGGCAGATCCGGCCTTCAATATTATCGGGGAAGCCAGCCGTGGTGATGAAGCGCTGCTCCTGGCCCGCGGCTGCAAGCCTGATCTGGTGATCATGGATGTGAGCATGCCGGTTATGGATGGCATCGAATGCACCCGGCAGCTGAAGGAGCATGATCCTTCCATTAAAGTGCTGATGCTCTCCACCTATTCCGATGATGCCTATTGGCAGGAAAGTATGGAGGCCGGAGCATCCGGGTACGTACTGAAGCGGGCGGTGGATACGGAGTTGATTATCGCCATCCGGGCGGTAATGGAGGGGGAGCGTTATATTTACCCCACTCTGCTGGGCGGTTTCCACAAGCCGGGGGGCAAAGCGGCTGCCGATGAACTGCAGGAGGAGGTGCTGAGCCCGCGGGAGCAGGAGGTGCTGCTGCTGATTGCCCTGGGGCATACCCAGCAGGAAATCGCCGAGCAGCTGGCGGTCAGCATCAAAACGGTGGATTCCTACAAAACCCGGATCCGCGAGAAGCTCAATCTTACCAAACGGTCGGACATGGTCCGGTACGCGCTGAAGCATAATATTATTTCCGATAAAACCGTGTAGGGGCTAAAGCTCCGGCGCGGTTTTTTTGTGGAAAGCTCAATGACGGATACCTGTGGATGGGCTCTTGCGGAACGGAGAGACGCTTAGCGGCCAATAATTGGCGTTGGGAATGGCTAACGGAACTTGGAGTACCTTAGCCGGCGTATTCTGCCTATTTTGATGACTTTAACCTCTCTAAGAGCGTCTTAGTTCCGTTAGCCTGGAAAAAGTCGGGTTTTCGGCTTCTACGGGATGGTGAGTTCCGTTAACACCCGTCAGAATTAGGTCTTTGTCTGCTGCGCAGCGAATACATTTAGTGCTGAAGGGCAGGTGAAAAAATGGACTTGTGGCTGGTATGGCTGATCGTGGCCGGTCTCCTGGTGTTAGCGGAAATGCTCACGCTGACCTTTTATCTGCTGTGGCTGGGGACAGGCGCATTGGCGGCTATGATCGTGGATTTTATTGTTCCGGGAGCATGGGTGGCGGAGGTGGTGGTGGGTTGTGTGGTTGCGCTGCTTCTGACGGTGTTCACCAAACCGTTAACCCGGAGGCTTGTGAAGGCAAAAGGCTTTAAGGATGCCGTTGACGAGCTTATTGGCAAGGAAGGAATGGTCATCGAGGAGATCAGCGCCGGCCAACGAGGAATTGTGAAGGTGGGCGGCGAGCTGTGGAGCGCGGAATCGGAGGAAATTCTGAAGAAGGGCGAGACGGTTGTGGTAGTAGAACGTGGAAGCGCTTTACTGCAGGTGGCCAAAAGAGGAGGATGAAGAAATGATTTACGCAATTCCTATTCTGATCGTGGTGCTGGCCGTGGTCTTTATCTCGCTGTCGGTCAAGATCATCCCGCAGCAGAAGGTGGGTGTGGTGGAACGGCTGGGTAAGTTCAATCACCTGCTCACACCCGGCATCAATATCCTGATTCCGATTATCGACCATGTGCGGACCTATCATGATTTGCGGGTTCAACAGGCTAATGTACCGCCGCAAACGGTCATTACCAAGGATAATGTCCAGGTCCAAATCGACACCATCATCTTCTACCAGGTGACGGGTCCGGAGCAGGCTACATACGGAATTTCCGATTATGTGTACGGGGTGCGGAACATCACCACCGCCACCATGCGGCAGATTATCGGCAATATGGAGCTGGATGAAACCCTGTCCGGCCGGGAAAAAATCTCCACCGACATCCGGGTGGCCTTGGATGAGGCAACGGAAAAGTGGGGTGTGCGGATCGAACGGGTGGAGGTCATCGACATCCAGCCGCCCGGTGATATCCAGGAAGCCATGGACAAACAAATGAAGGCGGAGCGCAGCAAACGGGCCATGGTTCTGGAGGCTGAGGCAGCCAAGCAGGACATGATTCTGCGTGCCGAGGGCAACAAACAAAGCCAGATCCTGAAGGCAGAGGGTGAGAAGGAGGCCCGCATCCGGCAGGCAGAGGGTGTCCGGCAGGCCAAGGAGCTGGAGGCATTGGGCGAAGCCAAGGCGATCCAGTCCATCGCCGACGCCGAGAAGCTCCGCATCCAACTGCTGCGGGAGGCCGGGCTTGATGAGCATGTGCTGACCTACCGAGCCCTGGAGGCGCTGGGCGAGGTGGCCAATGGAGCGGCCAACAAGGTGTTTATTCCCACCAAGGCGGTGGAAACCCTGGGCAGCATCGGCGCCATCGGGGAGATGCTGAAGGGGAGTAAATAGGTAAAGGCATGTGACGGGTGCATGTAACCGGGGCCTGTGACTGGTGTATGTGACCGGGGCCTGAGGCGGGAGATCAGGTTAATCAGGGAGGCGGCGGCTAACGGAAGCAGGAGACCTTATTTGCCCCAAAACAGGGGTGCCGAAATTCTAACGGAAGCATGAGCCGCTATATTAAGGAAATCAGGCTTCCCGCAAGCTGTTTAGCCATAATAGCGGCCCTGGGCGCCGTTAGATTTTGAAATGGGCATTATGAGGGCAAATAGCGGCTGTAGCCGCCGTTAGAACGGGGACGCCACGGGAATGCCGCCGCTTGAGGCACCTGCTACTTATAGGAAACAACGAATAGACCGCTCCGTCCAACATCCGGGGAAACGGTCTATTTTTTTGCCAAAAGTCTGAGGTCGGCATTCTTCCCAGCTTTCCGTGTAGGGAAATTCCCGGCAAGGACTGCCGGTTTTTCCGATACCGCAACCCGGTTTCATGTGCGATGATGATGTAAAGGCTTACAAATGTTGAACGAGAAGCAACATGGGGGTGAGCAAGGTGGCCGGCAGGAAGACCATTTATGAAACGGCAATGGAAAGAGGGGTTACCCGGCGGGATTTTCTGAAGATGTGCACGGTGCTTACGGCAGTGATGGGGCTGGATATCACCCTTGAAGAGAAGGTGGTCAAGGCGGTGGAATCGGCCAAGCGGGTTCCGGTGATTTGGCTGCAGATGCAGGATTGCACAGGCTGCTCGGAGTCCTTTATCCGGACGACACATCCGAAGCTGGAGAGCGTGTTGTTCGATATGATCTCGCTGGAGTACAGCGAGGTGCTGTCCGCCGCCTCCGGACATCAGGTGGAGGAGGCGCGCCGGAAGGTCATCGAGGAGTATGCCGGGGAATATGTGCTGGCGGTGGAGGGCAGTGTGCCCAAAAACGCCGAATATCTGATGGTAGGTGGCGTACCCGCCAAGGATGTGCTGCTGGAAACGGCGGCCAAGGCCAAGCTGATTCTCGCTTACGGCAGCTGCTCCTCCTGGGGAGGTATCGCCGCAGCAGGCCCCAATCCCACAGGGGCTATGCCCATCACCGATATCATCAAGGATAAGCCGGTGATCCGGGTGCCGGGCTGTCCGCCCATCGCGGAAGTCATGACCGGCGTCATAGCCCATGTGCTGACCTTCGGGACGGTTCCGGAGCTGGACGCCCAAGGCCGTCCGAAGGCCTTTTACCGGCACCGTATCCATGACAAGTGCAACCGGCGCGCGTATTTCGATTCCGGGCTGTTTGTGGAATCCTTCGACGATGAGGGGCTGAAGCAGGGATACTGCCTGTATAAGGTCGGCTGCAAGGGGCCCACCACCTACAATTCCTGTGCGGAAATGCGCTGGAACGGCGGTGTGAGTTATCCCATTCAGTCCGGTAACCCCTGCATCGGCTGCTCGGAAAATGCCTTCTGGGATATGGGGCCGTTCACCACACGGGTATCCCAGATTCCCGGGACCCAGACCACCATCAATCCGGATTTGGTGGGCTTGGGGCTCCTGGGCGGTACTGTGGGCGGCGTAGCCATCCATGCCGGAGCTACAGCCGTCAAAAAGATGATGGACGGGAAGAAACACGCAGCGGCAGACAGCCATGATGAAACGGCAAGCCACCATGATGATAAACCGAAGAAGAGCGGCCCTCCTCCGGGACAGGGCCCGAATAGCGGGATAGGAGGCGGCGCATCGGTATGAGCGAACGGATAGTAGTCGACCCGGTTACACGGATAGAGGGCCATCTGCGGATAGAGGCGGACATAGACAACGGCGTCATCAAGGACGCCTTCAGCTCCGGTACAGCCATCCGCGGCCTGGAGCTGATTGTGAAGGACCGGGACCCCCGGGACGTATGGGCGTATGTGCAGCGCATCTGCGGCGTATGCACCACCACTCATGCCCTGGCAGCCGTGCGTTCCGTGGAGGACGCCCTGGACATCAAGATCCCCCGGAACGCCCATCTGATCCGGGAAATTATGAACGCCACCATCATGCTGCACGATCATGTGGTCCATTTTTATCACCTCCATGCCTTCGATTGGGTGGATGTGGTCAATGCTCTGAAGGCTGATCCCAAGGCCACCAGCACCCTGGCCCAGTCCCTCTCCAAGTGGCCCAAGTCCTCACCCGGCTACTTCAAGGACATTCAGGACAAGGTGAAAAAAATCGTGGACAGCGGGCAGCTGGGGATTTTTGCTAACGGCTATTGGGGGCATCCGGGCTACAGACTTCCGCCGGAGGTCAACCTGCTGGCTGTAGCCCATTATCTCGAAGCGCTGGACTGGCAGAAGGAAATTGTGAAGATCCACACTATATTCGGCGGGAAAAATCCCCATCCCCACTATCTGGTGGGCGGAATGGCTACTCCCATCGACATCAACAGCGACAACGGCATCCATGCCGAACGCCTGATGCATGTATCCCAGCTGATTGATCAGGCTATCGAGTTTGTGGAGCAGGTGTACCTGCCTGATCTGCAGGCGATCGGATCCTTTTATAAGGATTGGACCTATGGCGGCGGGCTGGACAATTACCTGTGTTATGGCGACTTCTCCACGGGAGATATCCGCGACATCAACATGTACCGGATGCCCCGTGGGATCATCCTTGGCGGCAACCTCAACGAGATCCACGATGTGAACCCCAAGGACCCGGAGCAGATCAAGGAATGGATCGACTTCTCATGGTACACCTATGACGGCAAAACCACAGGCGGCCGCCATCCCTGGGAGGGGGAAACCACCTTCCACTATACGGGGCCCAAGGGCCGCTACGATACGCTGAACACCAACGACAAGTACAGCTGGCTCAAGACCCCCCGGTGGAAGGAAAAGCCCATGGAAACAGGGCCGTTGGCCCGGGTGCTGCTGGGGTACGCTGCGAAAAAGCCGGAATTCGTCCAGAGTGTGGATGACAGTCTGCGAAAGCTGAACGTGCCGCTTACCGCGTTGAAGTCCGCATTGGGCCGGACCTTGGCCCGGGGGCTGGAGGCGCAGATTGTCGGCGGCTGGATGCGCAATGATATGGATGAGCTGTTGAAGAATATCAAACATGGGGACCAGACCACCTTCAACAAGGCCAAATGGGAGCCCTCCACCTGGCCGAAGAAGGCACAGGGAGTAGGCTGGATCGAAGCACCACGCGGCGCATTAGGACACTGGATCAACATCGAAAACGGCAAAACCGCCAATTACCAGGCTGTGGTGCCCTCCACCTGGAACGCCTCCCCGCGGGACGGCAAAAACCAGAAGGGCGCCTATGAGGCGGCGCTTACGGGTACACCTGTGGCAGATAAGCACCAGCCGCTGGAGATTCTGCGGATTATCCACTCCTTCGATCCGTGCCTGGCCTGTGCGGTGCACATGACAGACCTGCAAAATCAATCTGCCGTAGACATACGGATCGGTTAGGGGGAAGAGCTATGAGCATGAGCGAGCCGCCGCTGCATTCCCCCGTTGCCGGGCAGCCTACTGCCGACCCGAAGCATGAAGCGGATCACCCCCGGTCAGAAATTGTGCTGAAGGGCAAACGGAAGGTGAAGATGGAGCAGCTTTCCAAGGATGTGGTTAAGGTGTACGTCTGGGAGCTGCCGGTGCGGATTTTCCACTGGATCAATGCCGGTGCCATTATGCTGCTGATCCTGACCGGCTTGTACATCGGCAAGCCCATTGTAGGCTCCACCACCGGGGAAGAGGCCTATTATACCTTCCTAATGGGCTGGGTCAGGTACATCCACTTTTTTGCGGCCTTCCTGTTTACCGCCAATATGATCTTCCGCCTCTATTGGGTGTTCAAAGGCAATTCCTTCGTCACCACCAATGTGTTGAGGCTGGCCTTCTGGAAAGAAATCTTTCAGACTGTTAAATTTTACCTGTTAATGAAAAACCGCAAGCCGCACTATACCGGACATAACCCGCTGGCGCAGCTCACCTATCTGGTGCTGATGGGCGGCGGCTCCATTGTGGCGATGTTTACCGGGTTCTATCTGTATTTCGAGCCGCAGCCGGAATCCTTCTTCGGCAAGCTGTTTGCTTGGGTGCCCTTCCTCTTCGGGGGCAGCTTCTCGGTCCGTTCCTGGCACCATCTGATGGCCTGGGTTTTCATCATTTTTATCGTCATCCATGTGTACCTGTCCTTCCGGGAGGATTGGCTGGAGAAAAACGGCACCATGAGCTCCATCTTCACCGGGTTCAAAACGGAAAAAAAGGATAAGGTGGAAACCCACGGAGGGGAAATACAGCCCATGGCAGGGGCGGCTCAAAAGGATGCGGAGCATGAGTAGCGGACGTATGGAAAGCCTGAGCATGAGCGGCGGCTTGGAGGCGGGAAACACCTTGAACCGTGCCGGACCGGAGAAGATCACGGTCATCGGACTGGGCAACACCCTCTATACCGATGAGGGAGTAGGCATTCATGTGCTGCCCTTTTTGGAGGAGGCTCTGGCCGGTGTGGAAAATGTGGAAATCATTGAAGGCTCTACGGACGGCATCAGGCTGCTGGGGCCGGTGGAGGACACGGATCAGCTGATCCTGCTGGATTCCATCAACGGTCCGGAGCTGCCGGGGTTTGTGTACACGGTGGAGCGGGAGGATATACCGGCGTATTGCAATGTGAAAATGTCGGTGCACCAGTTGGGCTTCCAGGAGGTGCTGTTCGCTGCACGAATCAGGGAGCGGGTGCCTGCCAAAATGGTGCTGTTCGGAGTGCAGCCCGCTTCGCTGGAATTCGGCATTGGCTTGTCAGATACAGTGCGTGAGCGTCTGGCTGCATTAACGGAGCTGGTGCACGGGCAAATCCGGGAATGGAGGGCTGCCTCTTGGACCGAAGGGATTTTATGAGGGAGCTGAAAAAGGGCGTGGCCGGGGCGATCCGGGAAGCGGCGGGACCTTTGGTGGAGCGGGATGTGAGGAAGCTGACCAAACTTGCCGATAAGCTGAGCGGATATGCCTACCATACGATTGCTCCTCCCCGGATGTGGCCTGTGATGGAGCAGTCGGCAGGGCATCCGTTCCTGCTTAACCGGGAGGCCGGTGAATGGAGAGCGTACAGCGCATTGTGCCCGTTCTGCAAGCAGCATTTGCACTATTTGTCCTATTCCGGCGAAATGAAATGTTTTGCCTGTGACAGCCAGTACAGTCTGGGTGAGGATACACGGCTTACGCAGCTTCCTGTGAGGCGGGCCAATACGCTTCTCCAGATCGGACTTCCTGCCAGGGAGGAATATTGATGCATGAGCTGTCGCTGATGGGGGATGTGCTTGACCTGGTGAGACGGGATGCGGAAGCACGCGGCTTTGCGGAGGTTACACAAGTGCGGCTTTTGGTCGGGGCCTTGAGCAACGCTCTGCCGGATGCCCTCGAGATGGCCTTCGATATGTACAAGGCGGACGGGGCGGCGATGCTTGCCCGGGAGGCGGGGCTTACGATGGAGCTGCAGCCGGCCCGGGCATCCTGTGTGCTGTGCGGGCTGGAATATGAGCCGGAGCAGCATGCGGCTGCAGCCATGTGCCCCGTGTGCCGATTCCCCAGCGGCCGGATCACCGGGGGCGAGGAATTCAGAGTGATATCCTATGAAGGGAGGTAGGAACCTGCTAGGGCGTGTTTGCAAACACGGCCTAGGAGTCGGACAGACAGGCGCGAATCCATATTCATGTTGAATGACTGTGAGGGAAGGGGTGACTTGAGGGCGAGTTTTTTGACGGCTTTGAACCCTTACATATTTTATTCATCAAGGCCGGCAAAACGTGTTTGAGCCGCCAAGTCACACCTTTCCCGGGAGGGAATACAACCTTATGAATATGGATTTGCCTTAACCAACTCCGTCGGACTTCTGCAGGCAGGTTCCGTTCCGGCAATGGAAATTGTATTGAATGAGGATGTGCTGAAGGACAACAATACCGCAGCGGCTTATATAAGGGAGCAGCTGGGACGCCATAAGGTGTTGGCCATCAATCTGATGAGCTCCCCCGGCGCAGGCAAAACCACTCTGCTGGAGGCTACCATCCGGCAGCTGTGCGGGCGTTACCGGGTGGGCGTTATTGAAGGCGATCTGGCTACGGAAAAGGATGCCGACCGCATCCGCGCCTTGGGCGTCAATGCGGTGCAGATCAATACCGGCGGCGGCTGCCACCTGGATGCGCGTATGGTCACCAAGATTCTCTCCCGGTTTGAGCTGGAGGAGACGGATATTCTCTTTATTGAGAATGTGGGCAATCTGGTCTGCCCGTCAGGTTATGACCTGGGGCAAAACCATAAGGTGGCGGTGCTCAGCGTTCCCGAAGGCAATGACAAGATACCCAAATACCCCACCATGTTTATGCGGACCGGTTTGGTGCTCCTGAACAAAATTGATCTTCTCCCGTATGTGGATTTCAGCGTGGAGGCGGCCCGTGAGGATCTGTCTCAAATGAACCCGGATTCGGCGCTGATCCCGTTGTCGGCCCGCACCGGGGAAGGAATGGAGCTGTGGACGGCATGGATCGAGGCCAGGCTTGCGGAGCTCAGGGGTGTTCAGGCGGAAACAGAGGCAGGGGTGGAGCAGCCGGGCTGAAGCCGGGAGCCGAGTATTCTGCCGGGGTATTAGGGAAAGCAACTGCGTCGGCTTCGGACGAAAATGACCATAACTCAACAGCGGCGCTGCTCATTACCGTGAAGGGCAGAGTTCAGGGTGTTGGCTTCCGGCCTTTCCTGTTCAGTCTGGCGGAGCGTTACGCCATAAGCGGCACCGTCCAGAACAATATGGACGGCATCCGTTTGGAGGCGGAAGGAGCGGCCTCTGCGCTGCAGGAGCTCCTGGCGGCCATCCGCCGGGAGGCTCCCCGGCTGGCCCGGGTGGATGAAATCCGGGCGGTGCCGCTGCCGGTGGAAGGGCGCTTGGGCTTCCGCATCGTGGAGAGCAGCCGGGAGGGAGCCTCCTCCCTGGTGATTCCTGTGGATGCAGGCATATGCCCCGCTTGCCTGGCGGAGCTGAAGGACCCGGCCAACCGGCGCTACCGGTACCCGTTTATCACCTGCACCCAATGCGGTCCCCGTTATACCATCATCCGGGAGCTGCCTTATGACCGGCCGTATACCTCCATGAGCGGGTTCCCCATGTGTCCCGCCTGCCGGGAGGAGTACGGGAATGTGGCGGACCGGCGCCACCACGCCCAGCCTATCGCCTGCCCGGAGTGCGGACCGCGCCTTGCGCTGTACGCCATGGACGAGGCGACCAAGAAGCCAGTGGGGATGGCAGGAGCAAAGGCAGCCGAACCGGCGGGCCTAGGCATCGCTAGTGCCGGGCAGCATGGGGCGCGTCGGCCTCTGGCGGAGGCCGACGAGGCGGTCCGTCGGTGCGCCAAGCTGCTGCGCCAGGGCGCCATTGTCGCCGTGAAGGGCATCGGCGGCTATCACTTGGCCTGCGACGCCGAAAACGAAGCGGCGGTCGCCCGCCTGCGGCAGCGCAAGCGGCGGCCCACGCGGCCGCTTGCGGTCATGGCGGCGGATGCGGAGAACGCCCGCCGGGCAGCCGTGCTGGGCAGCCAAGAGCTGCGGCTGCTCCGCTCGCCCGAGGCGCCCATCGTCATCGCCCGCAAGGCGGAGGCGTGGCCTTTGGCGGACAGCGTGGCGCCGGGAATGGCTACTGTAGGGCTGATGCTGCCCTACACCCCGCTGCATGTGCTGCTGATGGAGGAGCTGCCCTTTCTTGTGATGACCAGCGCCAACCCATCCGGCCAGCCCATTTTGTACCGGGATGAGGAAGCCTTCGACTACCTGGGGGGCATCGCCGATTATGTGCTTGCCCATGATCGTGAAATTCTTCACCCGCTGGACGACTCCGTCATTCAGGTGGTGGAGGGGCAAACGGATATCCTCCGCCGGTCCAGAGGTTACGCGCCTGATCCGCTGGCGGCTCCCGTTGATCTAACCGGGCGGGCCGCCTTGGGCGGGCAGCAGAAGAACACTTTCGCCCTAGGCAGAGGCAATCAGATTTTTATCGGCCCCCACATCGGGGACATGGGCAGTGTGGAGACCCAGGAGCATTGGAAGAAGGAGCTGGCCCACTTCTCCAGTCTGCTGGGAACTGACCCGCAGCAAACGGCGGCGGACCTGCATCCCGGTTATGAAACCGGACGGCTAAGCCGGGAGATGGGCCTTGAGCCCGTGGGGGTCCAGCATCATCATGCCCATCTGGTTTCATGTATGGCAGACAACGGATTGTCCCCGGAGGAAGAAGTCTACGGCATTATTCTGGATGGTACGGGCTACGGCCCGGACGGCAGCATCTGGGGCTTCGAGATTCTAACCGGCAGCGCCTCCGGCTGGAGGAGGCTGGGCCATCTGCGCTATACCCCTCTGCCCGGCGGGGAAAAGGCGGTGCGGGAGCCCTGGCGGAATGCCGCAGGGATGCTGACGGCGCTTTTTCCCAAACAAGGGCCTGCTTGGGCAGCGCAGCTGTTCCCCGGCAAAAGTATGGAGCTGGCGGTGCTCGGCAGAATGGCCGCCACCGGGATGAACAGCCCATGGGCCGGCACCTGCGGCAGACTGTTTGACGCTGTGTCCGCCATCCTGGGTCTAGTTGCGGTGTCCGGCTATGACGGTGAAGCGGCTATCCGGCTCTCCGAGATGGCGGCCTTTGCTGATGCGGACGGATTCAACACCGTCAAGCCCTTCGGCTATGCCATCCGGGACAAAGGGGAAACCGAGGCACTGGAGCTGGATATGTCGGAGGCTCTCCTCCAGATTGTAGAGAAGAGGCTGGCAGGTTCGCCGCCCGAAGACTTGGCGCTCCGGTTTCACGAAACAGCAGCCCGGGCCGCTGTGGAGCTTTTGCAGCGGTGCCTGGAAAAGGATGGACTGACCGCGGCGTGTATTCCCAAGGTGATGCTCTCCGGAGGCTCCTTCCATAACCCGTATCTGCTGCGGAGGATTCCTGCTCTCCTGAAGGATCGGGGGCTCGAGCCTTACCGGCATCGGCAGGTGCCTGCGGGGGACGGCGGGTTAGCCCTGGGGCAGCTGCTGGTTGCGGCTTATGCGGGAGCCGGCGCAAACAGGAACGGTAGAGGCACAGACTGAAGCGTTGGACAAAACGATCCGTTTGTGCGCGGAAAACACACCATGCAGCCGGAGCATTCTGCCTGCCGAAAGTGGTGACAAGGAGGGAAAACCGATGTGTGTGGGCGTACCCGCTCAAATTGTGGAGATAGACGGCTATGCCGCCATTGTGGATTGTATGGGAACCCGGATGAAGGTGGGGATTATCTTCGTCCCGGAGGTCAAGCCGGGGGAATTCGTCATCGTCCATGCCGGGCAGGCCATGAGTATCATAGACCGCCAGGCAGCGGAGGAAAGTCTGGAGGAATGGAGGCGGATCGTTGATGCGCGAGATGCGGCAGATGCTTCCCTGTGATCCGCAGGCCGGATCTTCCCCAGGCGCCTCCTCCGGCAGAACCCTCCATGAAGGACTGCTGAAGGGGATTCTCTCCCTGGCGGACACCTTCGCCGCCGAACATGGCCGCGAGCCCGTGCTAATGGAGGTCTGCGGCTCCCATACCATGGCCTTGGCCAAGTCGGGCCTCCGCAAAAGCCTTCAGGGCCATGTCCGGCTTCTCTCGGGTCCCGGCTGTCCCGTGTGCGTGACGGATCAAGCGGATATTGACGCCATGATCGCGGTTGCCCGCGGGGACAACCGCACGGTATGCACCTTCGGCGATATGATGCGGGTTCCGGGATCAAGCGGCACCCTACTGGCGGCACGGGCCGAAGGAATGGATGTGCGGGTGGTTTACGGGCCGATGGCTGCGGTAGAGCTGGCCGCTGCCCAACCCGGCCGGGAGATTATTTTCCTGGGTATCGGCTTTGAAACCACCCTGCCGGTTTTGGGGGCGGCGCTGATGGAGGCGGAGAGGCGCGGGCTGGCCAACTTCAGCATGCGGGTATCCGCCAAGCGGGTGGAGCCGGTGCTGCGGCATCTGCTGGAGCTGAAGGAGATACAGCTGGACGGTTTCCTGCTTCCCGGCCATGTGGCGATGGTGACGGGAAGCCACGCCTTCGGCTTCCTGGCCGAAGAATACGGCCTGCCCGGAGTCATCAGCGGCTTCGAGCCCCTGGAGCTGGCCGGCGGCATCCTCCGGCTGCTGGAGCTGGCGGCAGAGGGCAAAGCCGCGATCCACAATGACTATGCTTCCGTTGTAACGGCCGGCGGCAATCCTGCAGCCCTGGCCGTGATGGACCGCTACTTCCGGCCCTCTGCGGCCCTGTGGCGGGGAATCGGGCCAATTGCGGACAGCGGCATGTCCATCCGCCCTGAATTCGCCGGTTTGGATGCCGCCGAGCGTTTCCCGGTCCCGCCGGGACCTGCGCCCAAACCAACCGGCTGCCGCTGCGGGGATGTGATCCGCGGGCTGATCACCCCGTCGCGCTGCGGGCTGTTCGGCAGAAGCTGCACGCCGTATCAGCCCGTCGGGCCGTGTATGGTATCGGCAGAGGGCGCTTGCGCTGCGGAATATGCATACAGCCGGGAGGGGTGAGCAACATGGAAGCAGAACAACGCATCAATATGTCCCACGGGGACGGAGGAGAGTCCGCCCACAGGCTGCTTAACGGCGTGATTCTTCCCGCCCTCACGGGAACGGAAAGCCGGGAGCCCTTGGGAGACGCAGCGCTGCTGCCTTTCCCGTCTGCGGGTAAGCTGGCTGTCACCACAGACAGCTTTGTGATCAAGCCGCTGTTTTTCCCCGGGGGGGATATCGGCAAGCTGGCAGTGGCGGGAACTGTCAATGATTTGGCGGTCAGCGGCGCGGTGCCCTTGTATTTGACCGTGTCCTTTATTTTGGAGGAGGGGCTTCCTGTAGAGCACCTCCGGACCATCTGCAGGTCCATGGCCAAGGAAGCCGCCGTCTCCGGCATCAGGGTGGCGGCAGGCGATACGAAGGTGGTGGGAAAAGGAGATTGCGACGGTTTGTTTATCAACACCACCGGCATCGGGGTGGTGGAGCCCGGCGCTGAGCTTCGGCCGCAGCTCATCGAGGAGGGGGATGCCGTAGTGGTTACCGGCACTCTCGGGGATCATGGCATCGCCGTCCTGACGGCCAGGGAGGAGCTGGGGCTGATGTCGGAGATTCCCTCCGACTGTGCGACCCTTTTTCCCATGCTGAAGAAGGCCAGGGAGGTTTCGGCGGATATCCGCATCCTTCGGGATCCTACCCGGGGCGGGTTGGCTACAGCCCTGGCGGAAATCTGCGAGGACTACAGGCTGACGGTGGAGCTGGAGGAGGAGCTGCTTCCGGTAAAGCCCGAGGTGGAGGGAGCCTGTGAGCTGATGGGCTTTGACCCGCTGTATTTGGCCAATGAGGGCAAGGCCGTTCTGATCCTGCCTGCCCGGGATGTCCCTGCGGTGCTGGATGCCCTGCGGTATTTTCCTGAGGGGAGGAATGCCTGTTTGGTCGGAATGGTCACCGGCCGGGAAAAGGGCCAGCTCCTCATCCGGACACCCTTTGGCTCTACCAGGCGGCTGTATAGGCTGGCAGGAAGCATGCTGCCCCGTATCTGCTGATACTACCCAGCGTCATAACAATGAAAACTGTTTAAAAATCACTATGTGCTAAAAAAGAATACTTTTAGAGAACTGTTCAATATACTGACACATCTTTATTATCAAAATTTGAACATTTGATTTTAGTTGTTGTGATTCATTTCACATGATGTTAATATTGTCACATAGGGAATACAACCTATTCAAAGGGAGAGATCGGATATGATCGTCAAATTCTTGAGAGAAAATGTGTATGCAGCTGGAGCACTTTTGCTGATCAGACTGTACATCGGCTGGGATTGGATGCATCACGGCTGGGAAAAAATCACAGGCGGCACCTTCGACGCATCGGGCTTCCTGAAGAATGCCATCGCCAAGCCGGTGCTCGAAACCGGAACAACAAACAAACTTTATCCCACGTATGTCGCATTCCTTGATAACTTTGCCCTGCCCAACGCAGGAATCTTCAAAGTCCTGATTCCATGGGGAGAATTCCTGGTAGGTGTGGGCCTGATTCTGGGCTGCCTGACTACCGCTGCTGCCTTCTTCGGCGTAATGATGAACTTCATGTTCCTTCTGGCAGGTACGGTTTCCTCCAACCCCTGGCTGATTCTCTGGGGCATCATCATCATGGTGGCTGGTGCAAATGCAGGCAAGTTCGGTGCTGACTACTACGTTCTGCCTTACATCAGAAAGTGGCTGCGCCTGAAGCCCGGCCCCGGCTACAAACAACAACAGTCGAATGTGTAACCGGGAGCTATCCCGGAACCAATAAAAGAAACGGAGCCTCCCGCTTACCGGCGGAAGGCTCTTTTCTGTCCAGCCAGTGCCCGGCTGGAGGCTAACGGCGGTGAACGCCGCTATTAGAAACAAAACTGCCGGAAATAACTCCAATCAGGCCAAATAGCGGCGCTGGCTCCCGTTAGAATTCCGCAGCCTACCATTTTGCACCAATAGGGGCTCTCACTTCCGTTAGCCCGTGGGAGCAGGGCATGTGTCCCTGCCCTCAGCCTCTCCAGAGTTTTTTTCAACGCCGGATTCACGTATACTAAGTAGATAGGTATTGCGACGTCATGAAGGCAAAGGATGATTAATGATGGAGGCACAACACACCAAACATGTCCGCATTCTCGTGATTGCCGCCGTGGACGCGGAACGCGAGGCTATCGTAAAGGGCTTAGGCGGCGATTCCCGTTTTGATGTCCGGGCGTCCGGAGCGGGCGTAGGTATGGCAGCGGCCACAGCAGGAGCTGCCTTGGCCGCCGGCGGGTACACGCTAGCGGTCAGCGCCGGGATCGGCGGCGGCTTCCCCGGACAAGCCCCGGTGGGAAGCGTGGTCATCGCCGATGCCATCATCGCCGCCGACCTGGGGGCGGAAACCCCGGAGGGTTTCCGGACCGCCCGGGAGCTGGGCTTCGGCAGCAATCGTCTGCCCGCCCAGGCGGAGCTGGGGGCGAAGCTCCAAGCCGTGCTGGCGGAACGGTTTCCCGGCCGCAGGGTGCTCACCGGACCGGTGCTAACCGTGTCCACCGCCACCGGCACAGCCCCTACTGCAGCGGCTTGGGAGCGCAGGCATCCCGGCGCTGCCGCCGAAGCCATGGAGGGCTACGGCGTGGCCTGCGCCGCCAGCCTGTTCGGGCTCCCCTGTATGGAGGTGCGGGGCATCTCCAATGCGGTAGGACCCCGTGACAGGACGGCATGGCGCATCGGGGAGGCCCTGCAGGCGCTGGAGGAGGCCTTCGCCGCCTTCCGAGAGCTGTTGGACCGGCTGGGGCCGGACGCAGCAGAACTTACATACATACAGGAGGTGCAGCATTGATGAATATCGCATTTTCACCCTGTCCCAACGATACCTTTGTATTTCATGCGTGGGCCCACGGGCTGGTGCCGGGAGCGCCGGAGCTTCAGGTGACCTACGCCGATATTGATATAACCAACGGCCTGGCCGCCCGAGGCGAAGGCCCCGAGGTGCTGAAGATCTCTTATGCAGCCCTGCCGTGGATGCTGGACCGTTACCATCTTTTGCCCTGCGGCGGAGCCTTGGGACGCGGCTGTGGTCCCTTGGTGCTGACGGCTGACCCGGCTTCGGCGGAGCAAGGCCCGTCCGTTTTGTCCGGTAAACGTGTAGCCGTCCCCAGCGAACGCTCCACCGCTTATCTGCTGTTCCGGCTTTGGGCGGCGAAGCAGGTGCCGGGAGGCATCGGTGAGGTGGTGGTGATGCCGTTTCATAAGATCATGCCTGCCGTGCAGAAGGGGGAAATCGACGCCGGGCTGGTTATTCATGAAGCCCGGTTCACCTACCCCAACTACGGGCTGACCATGCTTGCGGACATGGGGGCCTGGTGGGAGGAAGACACCGGCTTGCCTATCCCCTTAGGGGCGATAATCGCCCGCAAGGATCTGGACCCGGCGCAGGTGGCCGGATGGGTCCGCGCTTCGGTGGAATATGCATGGGCTAACCCGCAGGCCTCCCGCTCCTACGTGCTGGAGCATGCCCAGGAGATGTCGCCCCAGGTGGCGGATGCCCATATCGGCCTGTACGTGAATGAGTTTACCCGCAATTTGGGGGAGCAGGGTTACGGAGCCGTCCGCGCCTTGCTGACTAGAGCTGCAGAGGAAGGACTTGTTCCAGCCGTAACACCCGGAATGCTGGAAAACGCCGGTTTTTATTAAGCAGCGGATTCATGTATAATAAATGAAGACAGATTAAGCCCCGAGGGTGTGCCCGTTTTCCCAGCGGCTGGTGAACAGGAGCAGTGGCAATGGATTATTTCAGGAATGTTTTTTCGAATCCCACAGTAAAGCGCTTTTCCATTCTGGGACTGATCTGTATCCTCTTGTACTTTATGAGGGATATGCTGAATCTGGTGCTGCTGGTGTTTTTGTTCACCTTCATCATGAACAGCCTTCAGTCCCACATTACCGCATGGCTGAACCGGTTTTTCAAGGTGCCTTATCATGTGGTGGTCATTCTGCTCTATCTGGGGGTTGTGGGTCTGGTGACCCTGGGGATCGTCATGTACTCCCCCAAGATCGTATCCCAGATCAGACAGCTTTCCGATTACCTGATCAAGATCGCAGGCAATCCGCCGGGCAACACGCAAATTTCCCAGTATATTGCCGATGCCTTGAAGCAGATGAACTTCCAATCCTATCTTCAGCATGGGTTTGACTACATCCTGATCATCAGCAACTGGGGTACCACCTTTTTGATGGCGCTGATCCTAAGCCTTTTCTTCATTCTGGAGAAGAACCGGATTGTGAAATTCACCAATAAGCTGCGCGTCAGCAAAATTGCGTGGCTCTACCAGGAAATGGAGTATTTCGGCCGCAAATTCGTACGTTCCTTCGGCAAGGTGATTGAGGCGCAATTTATGATTGCCCTGTTCAATACGGTGTTCACCGTGGTCGGCTTGTCTCTGCTGGGATTCCCGTACCTGTTTGCACTGGGGATTATGGTGTTTGTGCTGAGTCTGATCCCGGTGGCGGGGGTTATGATCTCGCTGATTCCGCTGGGAATTATCGGATATACCCTGGACGGAATTCTGATGGTGGTGTATGTGGTTATCATGATAACCGTTCTGCACTTCATCGAAGGTTATTTCCTGAATCCCAAGCTGATGTCCTCCAAAACCAACCTGCCCGTATTCTATACCTTCGTGATTCTGCTGTTCTCGGAGCATTATCTGGGTGTTTGGGGCTTCATTATCGGCATTCCCATCTTCATCTTCATTCTGGATATTCTTGATGTGCCGGTTCTGGATGAACCCAAGGCCTGACCATCCGCTTAAAAATAAAAACCGCTTCCGGCAATTGCTGCCGCGGAGCGGTTTGTTATTTGGAAATTGGTTTTTCCCATTATTCCCCTAACGCATGGTCACATACAGCCGGCTGGCCGGACCACATTCTCACAGAGGTCCATTCCCGGGGTTCACCCGACCAGAACTCGTCTCCTGCGGGAAGGCCCAGAGGCAGGAATACGGCTGAACACAGATACAGGCTGCCTGTTGAAATATACCGCTCGGCCACATCCGGCTGGCTTCCGGTAAAGCCGATGCGCAGCCAGCCGCTGCCGTCGAAGGTTCCCGGTACAGCCAACGTCCGCCGGATGACGGCCGTCAGAGCGCAGCGGACCTGAGCGGGACATACTCCAGCCGGAAGGGTATGCTGCAGCGCCATCTGGGAGAGATGCTGCATGGCGCCGAAGCGGTAGGCCAAGGAGCGGCCAATAGGCGGGAAGGTGCCGTCCGGTGCAATGAAACGCTCCAGAATTTCACCGTAGCGTACAGCCCGCCGTTGAATAGCCGGGGCCATAGCCGCCCATTCGTTGGAGGCGCTGCCGACGGAACGGATGATATCCACCAGCATGGGCTGGATCACGAAGCTGTTATAGTAGTCCCAATGGAAGTCCGGTCCGTCCCCGTATGCCCCGTCGCCTGCATACCATTGCTCATGCTGCCGCAGGGCATAGTCGATGCGCATGGGGTCCCAGTCTTCCTCACCCATATGCCGCAGCGCTGCTTCGATCATGGCCGAAAACAGCAGCCAATTGCAGAAGAATGGCTTCCGGGTGCGGGTTTGCTTCAGCGCCGCCGCCACATTTTGCCGGACACGGAGCTCCAGCTTGTCCCACAGCTCGCCGGGAGCCCGCAAGATGGCATGAGCCAGGAAGGCCGCATCCACAATGGGCTGGTATTCGTAGCTGAAGTTCAGGTAATCCGGTGATTCCGGATCTGTAGCGGCATCGAGGCATGACCGGGCAAGCCTGGCGAATTCCCGTCTCAGCTGCTCCTCCTCCGGGTCTTCCGCAGGCGTCTCCAGCCAGGGGGCCAGTCCGGTCATGGTGCGGGCGAAGGCCTCCAGATGGGAAAAGTGAGCCCGGTCGCTTTCACATCCGGCTGCACATTCCACGGGCATGACCGCCTTCAGCTCTCTGCGGGCCAGGTGCTCCAACACGGGCCGGGCGATGGCCGTCAGTGATTCCACCCAATATTTACGGTCTTTAAGGCCTGGTAACATTCCTTTTTCCTCCCTTATTAAGCAAACCAAAGCGTTGTTTTCTTCAGTCTAGGAGTGTTAGCTGTAAGCGTCAAGGAAAACGTTTTCTCGAGTCTGTCTATCGGTGCACTCAGCCGATAAGAATGTTGTCCTCCGGGTAACCGATTTTGGAGACCCGTTTCTTTTGGGACAGGGCGTACGCCAGTGTTAAGGGGCCCAACCTTCCGGCAAACATGGTAATGGTTACGATCACCTTGCCGGCGGGTGAAAGATCCGGTGTCAGCCCCATGGACATGCCGGTGGTGCTAAACGCAGAGACCGCTTCAAATAAAATGGATAGAAACTGCTCGTGCATCAAATCCTCGGTAATGGTCAAGGCCATGGTGACGATCAACACCCCGGCAATGGCGCTCATGGTGACGGCCAAAGCCCGCATCACCGTTTCCTGGTTAATCTTCCGCCCGAAGGCGTGGATTTGGCCGCCTCCCCGGAAGGTGTTGAAGGTGGCCAGCACCAGTACAATGAAGGTGTTGATTTTGATGCCGCCCCCTGTACCGCCCGATGCGGCGCCGATAAACATCAGGATAATCATGAGAAATTGGGTGGCGGACAGCATGCTCCCGATTTCGATGGAGTTGAAGCCGGCGCTTCGAGGGGCGGACCCTTGGAAAAAAGCAGCCAGCAGCCGTTCTGACCAGGTCAGGTTGCCGAAGGTAGCCGGGTTCCAGCTCTCCAGCAGGAATACCAGCAGGAAACCAAGGAAGGTCAGGATAGCCGAACCCAGCAGCACCACCTTGGAATGCAGGGACAGCTTCCGCCAGGACCGTTTGCGCAGTACCTCTACCACAACGATAAAGCCCAATCCCCCGATCAGGAACAACACGGTAATGGTCAGGTTCACCACCGGATCGCCGATATGCCGGGAGAGGCTGTCGTGCCACAGGGAAAAGCCCGCATTGTTAAAGGCCGATATGGCATGAAAGATGCCGTAATAGGAAGCCCGGGCCCAGCCCATTTCCCCCTGCCACCGCAGGGCCAAAATAATTGCCGCTACCGTTTCCAGGACGAAGGAAATGGCCACCATATGCAAGGACAGGCGGACAAGTCCCTGCACCGAAGTGGATTGGGTGGTCTGCTGCAGGATCAGCCGCTGCTTCAGCCCGATTTTGCGGCCCAGGATAATGGCTACCATCACACCCATGGTCATAAAACCGAGGCCCCCCACCTGAATCAGGACCATGATTACAATTTCCCCCAGATGGGAAAATGAGCCGCTGGTATCGATGACAATCAGGCCGTTTACGCACACAGCGGAGGTAGCGGTAAAAAAGGCATTCAAAAACCCCACCGACTCCCCGTTTTCGGCAGCATGGGGAAGGGAGAGCAGAACAGCACCCGCAAGAATAAGAATAATAAAGATGGCTGTAACCAATTGGGGCGGGCTGATTCTATTTTTGATCCGGTTCAGAAAAAGGTCCATCCGTTCGTAATTCCGTCTGACCGGGCTCAGCCTGCTGGCAAGGTTTTTCATCATGGTGCGGTTCTCCTTGAAGGCGGTTTGTCCGCCATTTTGAAGTTTGTCATTTTGGCTGGAATTGGCATCATCATAAGGGAAATCGGTGCTTTTGTCAAAATGGTGAAAATTCGGTGAAAGTTTCATTGCACCTGCCTTGGCCGGGCGTTTATAATGGGGCTAACGATGGTAAACTACAACTGAATAGGCGGATGATGGCAGCGGGAGAGATCGCCTGTGAATGAAAGTGGCGGCGCCGAAGGAGTAAACCTGGCAGCAGGTGAATCTCTCAGGCAAAAGGACCTCTGCCGGACGCAACTCTGGAGAGCATCACGGGATATTGTCGTATCATAAGGATATAACCCGGGATCACCCAAGGGGAAACTTGAACTGTTCAACAGGCAAGGCAACTCTCAGGTACAAGGGACAGAGCGGAAGGCTACCGGAGCTATTCGTGAAAAACACGGATGGTTTCCTATTTGAGCCTTTTCGCCTGTCCTTTTTTATATTTTTTTGGAGGTGGCGGCATGGAGGGATTGAAGCGGACGCCGTTGTTCCCTTGTTACGGGGAAACGGAAGGGGCGCGCTGTATTGATTTCGGCGGCTGGGAGCTGCCGGTGCAATTTGCCGGCATCCAGGCGGAGCATGATGCGGTCCGGCAGCGGGCCGGGCTGTTCGATGTGTCCCACATGGGAGAGTTCCTTGTGGCGGGGCCGGAGGCGGAAGCTTTCCTCCAGCGGATGACCGTGAATGATGTTTCCAAGCTGGCGCCGGGGCAAGCCCAGTATTCGCTGCTGTGTTACCCGGAGGGCGGTGTGGTGGACGATCTGCTGATCTACCGCATGGGTGAGGAGCGTTTTATGCTGGTGGTGAACGCCTCCAACATCGCCAAGGACTTTCAATGGCTGGAGAGCCATCTGCCTGCAGCAGGTGAAGGGACAGTTCCCGCCGTGGAGCTGACGGATTGCTCCGACGCCACTTCGCTTCTGGCGCTGCAAGGGCCTGCGGCGGCACGGATTTTGGGCAAGGTGACGGATGCTCCCGTTGGGGAGCTGGGGCCATTCAGGTTCTTGGAGGAGGCTCATGTCTGCGGTGTGCAAGCCTTGGTCTCCCACACCGGCTACACCGGGGAGGATGGCTTTGAGCTGTATCTGCGGGCAGAGGATGCAGCCACCGTGTGGCGCGGACTGTTGGCCGCCGGCAAAGACGACGGTTTGGTCCCCGTCGGATTGGGAGCCAGGGATACGCTGCGTTTTGAGGCGAGGCTGCCACTCTACGGCCAGGAGCTTTCCAGGGAGATTACCCCTTTGGAGGCGGGACTGGGGATCTTTGTGAAGCTGGATAAAGGGGAGTTTATTGGCCGGGAGGCTTTGTTGAAGCAAAAGGAGGCAGGACTGCCCCGGAAGCTGGCGGGTATCGAGATGCTGGACAGAGGTATTCCACGCAGCCATTATCCGGTGTACGCCGGGCCCGAAGGAGAGCTTATCGGCGAAATCACCACAGGCACCCAATCCCCTACCCTGAAACGGAATGTGGGGCTGGCCCTGCTGAAGCGGGAGTACACCACGCCGGATACGGAGGTGTGGGTAGAAATCCGCGGCAAACGGCTGAAGGCCAAGGTGGTCAAAACCCCGTTTTACCGGAGGAGCAAGGAGAGTTAAGAGGTTAGTGGCATGAAACAGGAACAAGGAACCAGGAGACAGGAGGAGTTAACCATATGAAGCATCGGTACTTGCCTATGACGCCGGAGGACGAACAGCAAATGCTGGAGGTGATTGGCGCGCAATCCGTGGCGGAGCTGTTCGCAGACATTCCCGAAGCGGTGAAATATTCTGGAACTCTGCCCATGTCCGGGGCTTTAAGCGAGCCGGCATTAATGAAGCATCTTAAGGGGCTTGCCTCCCGGAATGCCGACTTTGAACGGTATACCTCCTTTTTGGGGGCGGGGCTGTACGACCACCAAATTCCCGTAGTGATCCAGCATCTTATCTCCCGCTCCGAGTTTTATACGGCTTACACCCCTTATCAGCCGGAAATTAGCCAAGGCGAGCTTCAGGCCATCTTCGAATTCCAGTCCTATATCTGCGAGCTGACCGGTATGAAGGTGGCCAACGCCAGCATGTACGACGGGGCGACGGCGCTGGCTGAAGCGGCAGCCCTTACGGCAGGAGCGGTTAAGCGGCGCAAAATCATCGTGTCCCGGACGGTGCACCCCGAAGCCCGGGAGATTGTCCGCACTACGGCCCGCGGCCTTGATCTGGAGATCGTGGAGGTGGACTTCAAGGACGGGGTTACCGATCTGCAAAAGCTGGCAGCCTCAATTGACGGTGACACTGCTGCGGTATTGGTGCAAACCCCCAATTTCCTGGGCCATCTGGAGGATATTCCGGCCATCGAGGCCTTGATCCACGAAGCCAAGGGCCTGCTGGTTATGAGTGTAAACCCGCTATCCCTGGGCTTGCTGGAATCCCCTGGCAAGCTGAGAGCCGATGTGGTGGTTGGCGATGCCCAGCCTTTAGGGATTCCCGCCTCCTTCGGCGGCCCCACCTGCGGCTTCTTCGCGGTGACGGAGGCGCTGATGCGCCGGATGCCCGGGCGGATCGTAGGCCAGACGGTGGACAAGGACGGCAAACGCGGCTTTGTGCTGACCCTTCAAGCACGGGAGCAGCATATCCGCCGGGAGAAGGCCACCTCGAATATTTGCTCCAACCAGGCGCTCCTGGCACTGTGCGCATCGGTATATATGTCCGTCATGGGCAAAGAGGGCTTCCGCGAGGCGGCACTTCTGAACTACCGCAAAGCCCGGTATGCCGCTGGATTGGCGGAGGCTGCCGGGAGTAAGACGCGGCTCGCCTTTGCCGCTCCCTTCTTTAATGAATTTGTGCTCCGCCTGCCGGAAGGTGCGGATATCCAAGCGGTGAATACCAAGCTGCTGGAAAAAGGCTTTCTCGGCGGGTACGATCTGGGATGGGCTTACCCGGAGCTGTCCGGACACATGCTGGTGGCTGTTACCGAGCAGCGGACCAAGGAAGAAATCGACGCATTCATGCGGGAACTGGAGGCTTGTCTATGAAACCGGAAAAAGCGCTGATCTTTGAGTTGAGCAAGCCGGGCAGAACCGCCTATTCGCTGCCGGAATGCGACGTCCCCGAGGCGGACCCGGCCGAGGGGATTCCCTCCGGTCTGCTGCGCACAGCCCCCGCCGTGCTGCCGGAGGTGTCGGAGGTGGATGTGGTTCGTCATTATACAGAGCTGTCCCGGCGGAACTTCGGTGTGGACAACGGCTTCTACCCGTTGGGCTCCTGCACCATGAAGTATAACCCCAAGCTGAATGAGGACGCCGCACGGTTGCCCGGCTTTGCCCGGATCCACCCGTACCAGCCGGAGTCCTCCGTCCAAGGAGCGCTGGAGCTGCTCTATACGCTGCAGCAGGATTTGGCCGCGCTCACCGGCATGGATGCGGTGACTCTGCAGCCTGCAGCGGGCGCCCATGGTGAATGGACGGGGCTGATGCTTATCCGCGCCTACCACGAAAGCCGCGGCGAACGCCGCACCAAGGTGCTGGTGCCCGATTCGTCCCACGGGACCAATCCGGCCAGCGCCACCACGGCAGGCTTCGAGACGCTGACCATTCCCTCCGACGCCGGCGGGATGGTGGACTTGGAGGCGCTGCGGGCTGCGGTCGGCTCCGACACCGCTGCGCTGATGCTGACCAACCCCAGTACCCTGGGGCTGTTCGAGCGCCATATTGTGGAGATTGCGGAAATTGTCCATGAGGCGGGCGGTCTGCTGTATTACGACGGGGCCAACTCCAACGCTATCATGGGAATCACGCGGCCGGGGGACATGGGCTTTGATGTGGTGCATCTCAATTTGCACAAAACCATGAGCACTCCCCATGGCGGCGGAGGCCCCGGTGCGGGGCCCGTTGGCGTGAAGGAGAAGCTGGTTCCCTTTTTGCCGAAGCCGGTTGTTGGCCGCCGTGCAGAGGATGGCACCTACTTCTGGGATTGGGACCGTCCGGCATCCATCGGCCGGGTGAAATCCTATTATGGCAATTTCGGCATTCTGGTGCGGGCCTATGCCTACATCCGCTCCTACGGGCCGGAAGGGCTCAAGCGGGTATCCGAATGTGCGGTGCTGAACGCTAATTATATGCGCAAGCGTCTGGAGCCGTATTTCCATGTGCCGTATCCGGGTGTGTGCAAGCATGAATTTGTCCTCTCCGGCAAAAATCTGAAGCAATACGGCGTCCGCACGCTGGATGTGGCCAAACGGCTGCTGGATTTCGGCTATCATCCACCGACCATTTATTTTCCGCTTAATGTGGAGGAATGCATTATGATTGAGCCCACAGAGACGGAGAGCAAGGAGACGCTGGACGGTTTTATCGACACCATGATTCAAATTGTGGAGGAAGCCGCCCATGACCCTGATCTGGTCAAAAATGCCCCATACGAAACCGTGGTGAAGCGGCTGGACGAAACTACGGCAGCCCGGAAGCCTGTGCTGAACTGCACCTGCGGGTGACAGGCTATCGAACCATTGATTAAGCCGTTGATCGACCGTTGATCTAACGGACCGCACAGCCTTTATTTCACGCGAGAGTGCTGTGGGGAAAATCTTACGGACACCAGAGCCGCTATTGGCGTCGAATTGTCACCATTCAGGGGTTTTCGGAGCAAATAGCGGCGCTCCGGTCCGTTACATTTTGAAAACGGTGATTTTGTGCTGAATAAGGGACGCTGAGTCCGTAAGAATGCGGAGTGCGCTTTTGGTGGTGCATCAGAAGCTTGCTGGCAGGGAATCAGGTGTCCGGCGGCGAAGAGAATAGACAAAGCAAGGCGAAACGAGGAGGCGCGTAGGAAAATGAGTGAGATTAGAGAAGGATTGGGTTATACGGAAGAGCATGAATGGGCGCTGGCTGCTGACGAAAACACTGTGCGCGTCGGAATTACGGATTATGCCCAAATCCAGCTGGGGGACATCGTATTTGTGGAGCTGCCGGAAATCGGTGCAGCTGTTGCACAGGGGGACAGCCTAGGCTCCATTGAATCGGTAAAAACAGTATCCGACCTCTACAGCCCGGTGAGCGGCAAGGTGGTTAAGGTGAACGAAGCTCTGCTGGATCAGCCGGAGCTGGTAAATGCGGAACCCTACGAAGGCGGATGGATTGCTGAAATCCAGGTGGACGGAGCCGCGGCGGCCGTTGGCGGTCTGCTGGAACTTGCAGCCTACAAGGCTTTGGTAGAATAGCAGGCTTCATTCTCATACGGACTACACAGGGCACGCGAAACACCGTTTGCGCCTCCTTCGGGAAGCTGCTGGCGGTGTTTTTGTGCTGTATATAGGGTACATTACCTTACATTACCCCCTTGTTGCCTACTCTCCCCTTCGCTCAGGTTTGTCACAAGGTAAGGTAATCAGGATGTAGAATCAGGAGGCAAATAAAAAGGGGCTGGCCGAGGAAAGCTGTCGCGCGAATAGGGAATTGGTATTGGGTAAAGAAGAAAGTAGAGAAGAGTATACAGATGAAAATAGAAAATAGTGCAGAAGAGAATATAGAAGAGAGTACAAAAGACAGCAGAGAGAAGAGAGCAGAGATCAGAGAGCAGAGAGCAGAGAGAAGAGAGCAGAAAGCAGAGAGCAGAAAGCAGAAAGAAAAAAGAAGAAAGAAGAGAGAAGAGAGAAAAGAGAAAAGAGAAGAGACCAGAGAAGAGTCAGGGAGCGCTCCTGAGCAAAGGGGATAATGGACGACAAGGAGGGGAAATCCCCCTATCGGCTGCCGAAACGCCGTTTTTTTCCAGATTTTCTCCTCAAAAAGATGAAAAAAGCTTGAACAACGATTATTATTTTAAATAAGAAATATTGCAAGGAGTTGGTCAAATGATGAGCCTTAAAGCTGTGTCGGGCACGGAAGCGATGGTTGTAAGTCCTCATCATCTGGCCTCTGCCGCCGGAGCGAAAATGCTGATGCGGGGCGGCAATGCGTTTGATGCTGCGGTGGCTGTAAGCGCCTGTCTGGCGGTGGTCTATCCGCATCTGGCCGGGTTGGGTGGAGACGCCTTTTGGATGGCCTATTCCTGGGGAGACGGAGCTCCCCGGGTGTACAATGCAAGCGGCCGTTCCGGCCATCTGGTTACCCGCGAGCAATTTGCAGGGCAGACCCTCATTCCCTCACAAGGTCCTAAAAGCGTCTTAACGGTGCCAGGAATGGCAGACGGCTGGCAGGCATTGCTTCGGGAGTACGGCACCATGACGCTGGCGGAGGTGCTGGAGCCGGCTATCGGTTACGCCCTCAACGGTATGCCTGTGGCTCCGCATCTGCACGGGTCGCTGACGGAACGGGCACTGATGCTGTCCATGCACAGCGGCACAGCCCGGGTTTACCTGCCCGGCGGTAAGATTCCCCAGACCGGCACGAAGCTGGTCCAGCGCCAGCTGGGAGAAAGCCTGCGGAAGCTGGCGGTTGGCGGGATAGAGGATTTTTATAAAGGTGAGCTGGCCCGGACCATAACGGAATCCTTGCAGACCCAAGGCGGTCTGTTGACCATGGAGGATTTCGCCGCCCATAGCGGGGAATGGACAACACCTGTTACGGGCAGCTACAGAGGTTATGAGATCTGCCAGGCCCCGCCCAACTCCCAGGGCATTGCCGGGATTTTGGCGCTGCACATTCTTGAACACAAGGACATAAGCACTATTCCCCATGGCTCGTATGAGTATTATCATCTGTTGGTGGAAGCCGTAAAGGCAGGTATCCGGGACCGTGACCTGTATTTTACAGATCCCGTCTTCCATCCCGTTCCGCTGGACCGGCTGTTGGCGAAGGAGTATGGCCTCACCCAATTCGCCGATATCGGCAAGAACCGGGCTGCAGATCTGAAGCCAAACGCCTTGGCGGAGGATTCGGTATATGCTGCAGTGACCGACAAGGAAGGCAATGCCGTTTCCTTCATGCAGGGACTCTCAATGGAATTTGGCTCCTTGGTCACGGCGGGGGATACGGGTATCCTGCTGCATAACCAGGGTGCCCAATTCAGCTTGGACCCAACGCATCCCAATGCCCTGGAGCCGGGGAAACGCAGCCTCCATTCCTTGATGCCCGCAATGGCTCTGCGGGAAGGAAAACCGGCCATACTTTACGGCGCCCAGGGGGGCGACGGCCAAGCTCAAACCCAAACCGCGATTCTCACCCGGATGATTGATTACGGGATGGATCCCCAACAGGCAATCCATGAGCCCCGGTGGGTGTGGGGAAGAAGCCGGGGAGAGCTGGCTGCGGAGCTGAGGCTGGAAAAACGGATAACCACTGATACCATCGACAAGCTGAGGCAGGCGGGACATCAGGTGAAAATGGTGAAGCCCGTCGACGGGCTGATGGGCCATGCCCATGCCATCCGGATCATGGAAAACGGCTGCCTGTCCGGAGGGACAGACCCGCGCAGCGACGGCTCCGTCATCGGTTGGTGACGTACGAATATTTTGCAGGCCCCACGGCCATGGTTCAAGCCGCTCGACATCCGTACGGATGCTCCGAGTCGGCTTTTTTAACAATCAGCACTGCTTTTTCCCTTTGGACAGCCGTATGGTTCCGGTATAATGAAAATGGGAATATCTATGGATAAGCATCCGGAAAAGGGGTGGATCATGAGAAGGCTATTCCATTCCGTCACACAATTCTACCGTAATCTGCGGATTAAGCTGAAGCTGTTCATTATGCTGTTCTCCATTATGATCGGCTGCATCATGCTAACCTATGGCGTGCTTCAGTATGCCTATTCGATTTATGACCGGCAGATTTACGAACGGTCCTCGCAGGTGTTGAATTTGACGGCCAACAGCATTGAGAATGAGCTGAGAGGCATTGAAAATACCAGCTTCAATATTGCCACCGACCCCACAATCCAAAGCAAGCTGAATGCCCTGAGGGCTGACCCCTCCGAAATGAATTACGAGCGCCACAAAATCCGCGATGACATGATCCTCCGCCTGGTCCAGTTTGCCGGGTCCGAAAAATATGTCGCCACGGCCGATATTATGGATTTGTCGGGCAACATTATTTCGGCCGGCCGGGAAGCGGTTTGGACCGAGGAATACAAACGCGGCATATGGAACGAAGCCAACGAAGGAGAAGGCGGGCTGCGCTGGATGCTGTCCATGCAAGGGGACCCATACCTGGTGGCGACCCGGCTCATCCGTTCCTATAACTCCAATCTGAGACTGGATCTGGAGACACTAGGGGTACTGGTGGTCCGCATCCGCATGAACGAAATTGTTCATGATATTGCCGCCGGATCAGAGCTGGCTTCCGGTGAGCTATTAATTTCGACGGATAAGGGACTGATTTTTTCCGGAACGGACTCCGTTGTAGGCTCCCAGCGGGACTACCTACATACACCTTTGACCCACGATTATGAGGTGCGGAATGAAAACGGTCACAAGATCTTCGTGTCCCAGATGATTTCCGGCTATACCGGCTGGATTTACTCCAGCATCATTCCCTTTGATACGATCTTCGAGCGGATTTCTTGGATGAAAAATTTGCTGATTGCGGTTTTTTCCGCCAGCATGTTTGTGATCATTCTGGTTGCCTTCCGGGTGGCTCAGGGGATAACTGGCCCCATTGAAGAGCTCATCGGCAGAATGAAGCAGGTGCAGAAGGGGGATTTCTCCACTGAGGGGATTGCTGATCTGACAGTGGGCAACAACCTGAACAAGGATGAGATTGGGCAGTTGCACCGCACCTTCCGGATTATGATCCAGCAGATTGATGAGCTGATCCACGAAAATTACGCCAAACAGCTGACCATTAAGGAAACTCAATTTAAGGCGCTTCAGGCCCAGATTAATCCGCATTTTTTGTACAATACCCTGGAATCCATCAATTGGGAGGCCAAAATGGGGGGGCAGGTGCAAATTTCCCGGATGGTGGAATCCCTCGGGTTTCTGCTGCGCAACTCCATCAGCCAAAAGGAATCCATTGTTACGCTGGGTCAGGAATTGGATATAATCCGCCATTATCTGACCATCCAGCAAACCCGGTTTGAGGAGCGACTGGTATTTACCCAGGATGTGCCGCCGCATTTTTATTCCTGTCCTATCCCTAAGCTGACCCTGCAGCCCCTGGTGGAAAATGCCATTCATCATGCCCTCGAGCCGATGGTGAATCCGTGCCACATCACCATCCGCGCTTGGGAGGAGTTGGACCACCTGGTGGTGACGGTAGAGGATAACGGGCCTGGTATGGTTCCCGAGATGCTGGAGCGGGTGCGCCGCGGTGAGGTGCAGTCCAAGGGCAACGGCATCGGACTGTCGAATATCCGGGAACGGATTGTGCTGGCTTTTGGGGAGCATTACGGACTGGAGATCCAGAGCGAGCCGCAGCGGGGCACGCGTATCCTGGTTCATATTCCGCTGGAAAGGGATGATCTGCATGTATAAGGTTCTGCTGGTGGATGACGAACGCATCATCCTGACGGGCATTTCCCAAATAGTCAATTGGCAGGCCTGCGGCACAGAGCTGGCAGGAACAGCCCGCAACGGGCTGGAGGCGCTGGATTTTATTGTGGCAACCCCGCCTGACATCATCATCAGCGATATCCGTATGCCCGGCATGGACGGTCTGGAACTGGTGGCCAAGGTGAAGGCCATCAACCCCGATATCCGCTTCATCCTGCTGTCCGGCTTCAGTGAATTCGATTATGCCAAAACCGCCATGCAGTACGGCGTTAAGCATTACCTGCTCAAACCCTGCAATGAATCGGTCATCGAGGATTCCCTAAGGGAGCTGGTGGAGGACCTTCAGCAATCTGAGGGTAGGGAACAGTTTGTCCAAAACTTGAAGCACCGCCTGGACAAGGTGATGCCTCATGTGAAGGAGCAGTTCCTCAAGGAATTCGTCACCAACAAAATGTACGGCAGCCAGGACTGGGACTATTACTGCAAGCTGTTCGACCTGCATTGGGAGAACCGGCCGGTGCGGCTGATATTGTTCCAACTGGAAGGCCCTTTTGAATTTGAGCATCTTTTTGCCGTAAAGAACATTGCCGAGGAGATTCTCGACAGACCGCTGCTGAGCTCCACAGTGGGCCATCAAGTGCTGCTCCTGATTGAGGATGACGGGCATCCGGAGGGAACCTTCCAGCGGATGACGGATATCCGGCAGACCTTCCAGGGCTTCTATAAGATGGGCCTGACCATCGCGCTGAGCGAGCCGGGGGATATGGCCCAGGCCAGGCTCCTGTATAAACAAACGCTTGAATGCCTCAACCACCGCTTCTATCTGGGTGAAGGAAGCCTGATCACCCTACGGGACATCCAGGCTCCGGAGACGCCGGTTATTGCCGAGCTGCCGTTTGATGAGGACAGCTTCCTGCTGCAGATCAAATCCGGCCAGATCGAGCATGCCGAGGAAACCATCCAGCGGCTGTTCAAGCAGGTGGCGGAGATGCGTCAGGACCTGCACACCTCCAAGTCCTACATTATCCAAAGCTATATGGCCATGATCCGCCAGGGCGGCAAGGAGGATATTACCGGCTACATGAACAAGCTGGTGCAGCTTCTGGAGACCAACACCCTGCCCGGAATCCAGCAGACCTTCCTCCAGGTGGCCAGGGAAATCGCCAAAAAGCATTACGAGCAAAACAAACAAAAGCATTCGGCCATTATCGGAAAGGTGCTGGATATCATAAACAGTCATATCTCCGATCCGGAATTATCGCTGAATTGGGTGGCCAACCAGATGCTGTACATGAATGCCGACTATTTGGGCAAGCTATTCAAGAAAGAAACAGGAGATAAATTCTCCAACTATGTAATAAAGCTGCGGGTCAAAAAAGCGGCCGAACGTATCGCCCAGAATGAGGATGTGAAGATTTTTGAGCTGGCGGAGCAGCTGGGGTTCGGGGATAACCCGCAATATTTCAGCCAGGTTTTTAAAAAAGTGGTGGGATGTACCCCCTCCGAATATATGAAATCTCCCACACAACTCGGTTTTTTAAACAAGGATGACGGATTTTTGGATTAAAAGTCGGGTCAAAATAACGGATAATAACAGTGTAAGGAATGAAAGCACTTCCAAGCTCGCTTAATCATAAAGGGGAGGAATACACGTGAAAAAGACAATTACAGCAGTTTTATCCGCTGCTCTGCTTGTGACTGCAGCCGGTTGCGGCGGCGGTGGAGACAAGAAGGATTCCGGAGCAAGTGCAGCGCCTACAGCGGGCGCTTCTGCAGGAGCTACAACCGGCGCCAAAAAAGATCCGGTGAAGCTGCGGATCGCCTGGTGGGGCGGCCAAGCCAGACATGATTACACCCTGAAGGTTATCGAGATGTACCAAAAAGCAAACCCGCATGTGACCATCGAATCGGAATATGCGCCTTTTGATGACTACTGGAAGAAGCTGGCTCCCCAAGCTGCTGCCAATCAGCTTCCCGACATCATCCAGATGGACATTTCCTACCTGACCCAATACGGCGGGCGTGACCAGCTTGAGGATCTGACCCCCTACACCAAAAACGGCATCCTGGATATCTCCAGCGTCAGTGCCAATGCGGTGGACGGCGGCAAGGTTAAGGATAAGCTGGTAGCCATGAACCTGGGTGTGAACGCTTTGGGCATCACCATGGACTTCAACATGCTGAAAACCCTGGGCATCGAAGCCCCCAAGAAGGATTGGACCTGGGATGACCTGACCAAAATCGGTGAAGCAGCAAAGGGTAAAGGCAAGATTATGGGCGGCTTCCGTCATGACGTATACTTCCCGTACTATCTGCGTACCTTGGGCATGAAGATGTACAAGGAAGACGGCACCGGACTCAGCTATGCTGATGACAAGCCGTTTGTAGACTACTTCACCATGTACCAAAAATGGTATGATGCCGGCATGCTCCTGACTCTGGACAAGGAAGCCACCAAGAAGGGCACACCGGAAGAAGACGAAATGGTTATGGGCAACTCCATCTCCACAGTAGGCTGGTCCAACCAATTCGTGCTGCTGCAAAGCACTGCCAAGCGTGACCTGGAGCTGCAGCCGATGCCGGGCCCCAATGCCAACAAAGGTCTGTTCCTGAAGCCCAGCATGTACTTCTCCGTCACCAAGAACTCGAAGCAAAAGGAAGAAGCGGCTAAGTTCATCAATTTCTGGATCAACGACATTGAAGCCAACAAGATTATCAAGGGCGAACGCGGCGTACCTGTATCCTCCAAGGTGAAGGAAGCCCTGAAGCCACTCCTGACTCCGGCAGAAGTAAAGGTATTCGATTTCGTGGCTTGGGCTGAGCAAAACAGCAGCCCGATGGATCCCCCGAACCCTGTCGGCTCCGTAGAAGTGGAAAAGCTGCTGAAGGATATCAGCGAGCAAATCATCTACAAGAAGATTTCGATAGCTGATGCTGCCGCCAAGTTCCGTAAGGATGCTAACGCAGTGCTTGCCAAGAATAAATAAGATTTAACTGCCTCCGGGTGCATATCCGGGGGTTTTTTCTGTTTTTTTGCCCTCTCAGCAAGTTGAAGGACCATTGACTCCCGCCTGAAGCGGCCCTAATATGGTGAAGGTGTGTTGTTACCGATCACAAAAAGGACGGGAGAGAAAAAGAGAAGATGGCCAACTTGGGAAAGCCGCTGGATTTTGAGCAATTATTCATGGACGGGTGCTTGCGCAAGGACCGCCCGTTTCACATCCTGATGCTGTTGTACAAGGGGCTGCGGATGAATTTGCTGTTGTCTCTGGTGTTTTACATTCTGAAGCATGCGCCTACCTGGGTCATCCCCATCGTAACAGCAGATATGATCAACCGCTTGAGCGGCCCGAAGCCGGAGAATTTGAACTGGCTGTGGATTGACCTGGCGCTGCTGGCTGTAGTTATTATCCAGAATATCCCCTCTGCCGTAATCCACGTTAGCTTTATGAGCCGGTCCTCGCGGCAGGTAGAGGCGGGACTGCGGGGGACGCTGATCCGCAAGCTGCAGCATCTGTCCATGTCGTACCATTCAGATCTGCGCTCCGGAAAGCTTCAGTCCAAGGTGCTGCGTGACGTGGAAGCGATTGAAACCTTATCCAAGCAGATGATGTATTCCTTCATCCCTGCTATTACCAATGTCCTGATCGCAATTGTTTTGACGCTGACGAAGAGTCTGACCGTATCGGCCTTCTTTATTATGGTCATCCCCTTCGGTGCCATCCTGATCACCTCCTTCCGCAAAAAAATCCGCAGCCGCAACCGGGAATTCCGCCGCCACATCGAGCACATGTCCGGCCAGGTGGCGGAAACGGTGGAGATGATTCCCGTTACCCGTGCCCATGGGCTGGACGAGTTCGAAATCGAGAAGGTGGACAATACCCTTCACGAGCTGAAGGGCAAGGGCTACAGGCTGGACATTACCGAGGCCTTGTTCGGCGCTTCCAGCTGGGTTGTGTTCACGCTCTTCCAAGCGTTGTGCCTCGGTTTTACCTGTGTGATGGCCTACAACGGCAAGATTCCGGTAGGGGATGTGGTCATGTACCAGGGCTTCTTCGCCACCATTCTTTCGTCGCTGAACGCCATTCTGAGTGTGTATCCCCAATTCGCAAGAGGCTTCGAATCGATTCATTCTATCTCGGAGGTGCTGACCTCCAATCAGGTGGAGGAATATCAGGGAACCCGGAAGGTGGAGTCGTTCCGCGGGGCCTTCGAATTCCAGAATGTCCAATTCAGCTACAAGGATACGGACAAGCATGTGCTCTCGGAGTTCAATCTGAGTGTCAATCCGGGTGAGTGCATTGCCTTCGTAGGAGAGTCGGGGGCCGGCAAATCCACTGTTCTTAGTATGGTAGTAGGCTTCTATAGGCCTAATGCGGGCCACATCCTGATTGACGGTGTTCCCATGGATGAGCTGGATATGCGTCTCTATCGGCAAAAGCTGGCCGTTGTGCCCCAGACCACCGTGCTCTTCTCCGGAAGCATCCGCAGCAATATTACCTTTGGCTTGGACAATGTGCCGGAGGAGCGGGTGATGGAGGTTGTCCGCATGGCCAATCTGCAGGATGTCATCGCTGAAATGCCCGACGGCCTGGATACCTTGATCGGCGAACACGGCGGCAAGCTGTCCGGCGGCCAGCGGCAGCGGATCGCCATTGCCCGGGCTATGATCCGCAATCCCGAGATTATCCTGCTGGATGAAGCTACCTCGGCCTTGGATAATATCTCGGAGCATGTGGTCCAGAAGGCCATGCAGGAGCTGATCCGCGGACGCACCACCTTTATCGTGGCGCACCGTCTGTCTACCATCCGTGACGCCGACCGGATCGTCGTCATGAAAAACGGCCGGGTAGCCGAGGTGGGCACCTACCAGGAGCTGATGGAGCGGCAGGGCGAGTTTTACCAATTAAAGCAATTGCAGGCATAGCCGTAAAGCACCAGAGAAATCCGTATTCCCGCAAGCCCCGGGGATACGGTTTTTCTTTTTTGGACAGTCTGTTTTTATACGGAGATTTCTCTGTTTTTTGTACAAAGTAAACGGTTTTTTGAATTCTAACAATGCCTCTTTTAGCGGATAATAAAAGCATGAAGCCAAGCAAAACATGCAAGCTGACATACCACTAAAGGAGTTGAGTCACATGAAAACAGCAGATGCCGGGCAGCTGAAAGCGGGTGCTCGCAAAACTGGCCGCCTGACCAGGTTTCTGGATAACGATAATGTAGTCGGATACGTATTCGCGGCTCCCTTTATTCTCGGTTTCCTGATTTTCACCCTGTATCCCATTTTATCCTCCCTTTATTACTCCTTTACGAACTATGACTTGCTTTCCTCCCCAACCTGGGTAGGGTTCGACAATTACCAGAAGATCTTCACCAATGACGAAAAGATCATGAAATCGTTCCAGGTTACATTCACGTATGTATTCCTCAGTGTTCCGTTCCGTTTAACCTTCGCTTTGATTGTCGCGATGCTTCTGAAAAACGCCATCAAGGGCATTGGCTTTTACCGCTCCGCGTATTACCTGCCTTCCCTGATCGGCGGCAGCGTAGCCGTTGCGATTATGTGGTCGCAAATTTTCGGTGACAAAGGCCTGGTCAACTCGGCATTGGGCGCTATCGGTATTGATGTCACCACCAACTGGATCGGTAATCCCGGCACCGCATTGTATACGCTCATCGCCTTGTCCGTCTGGCAGTTCGGCTCCTCCATGCTGATCTTCCTGGCAGGCCTGAAGAATATCCCCGCCTCCTACTACGAAGCGGCATCCGTTGACGGAGCCAACAAGGTGCGCCAGTTCTTCAATATCACCTTGCCGCTTCTGAGCCCGATCATTCTGTTCAACCTGATCATGCAGACCATTTCCGCGTTTATGACCTTTACGCCGGCATACATCATCTCCAGAGGTGAAGGCGGTCCACTGGACAACACCCTGCTTTACTCGCTGTACCTGTACCAAAAGGCATTCCGCTTCTTCGACATGGGTTATGCCTCAGCAATGGCATGGGTAATGCTGATTATTATCGCGTTGATCACATTCACCCTGTTCAGGCTGTCCAAGCTGTGGGTCCATTACGAATAAGAGGGGGAAGAAGCCATGACATACAAAAAAATACAACCGTACCTGTATCATATTATCGTCGGCGCCATCGCCATCGTCATGATTTACCCCATCCTGTGGCTGATTTCCAGCTCCTTGAAGCCCAATGATGAAATATTTGGCAATGCCTTCTCCTTAATTCCCAGCCATCTGGAATTCAACAACTATGTGACGGGCTGGAAGGGCTTCGCCAATACCACCTTTGCCACCTTCTTCAAAAACTCGCTGTTTATCGCTTCCTTTGCCACCATCGGGGCGGTTTGCTCCTCCGCTTTGGTTGCTTACGGTCTGGCCCGGATTCCCTTCAAGGGAAGCGCCATTCTGTTCACCTGTGTCATGGGCGTAATGATGCTGCCCAACGACGTGGTTGTGATTCCGCAGTACATCATGTATTCCAAGCTGGGCTGGCTGTCCACCTTCAAGCCGGTAATCCTGCCCCATTATTTCGCCACACCGTTCTTTATCTTCCTGATCATGCAGTTTATCCGCACCATTCCGCGGGAACTGGATGAGGCCGCTAAGATTGACGGCTGCACCAAATACAGCATCTTCTTCCGGATTATCCTCCCGCTGATTGTGCCGGCCATGATCACCGCCACCATCTTCTCCTTCTACTGGAGATGGGATGACTTCCTGACACCGCTTCTGTACCTGAACCGTCCGGAGAACTATCCGGTTTCCCTGGCTCTGAAGCTGTTCCTGGATGCCGAATCCGTTAACAACTGGGGCGGAATGTTCGCCATGGCGACCCTCTCCCTGCTGCCCATCTGTACCATCTTCTTCATCTTCCAAAAGTACATTGTAGACGGCATCAGCACCAGCGGCCTGAAGCAATAAAACAAAAACGAAACGCCCCTGCCAAAGGCCTTTACCGGCTTTTGCAGGGGCGTTTATTTACGTTCACAACAGAAGATTAATCCAACATTATGGCTGCTGCCATCAGCACCAAGAGTCCCGCGGCGTTGGCCACTGTGAATACGCCCAGATACTTGAGAGGCCGGGCATCCGGTGTTTTCAGGTACAGCTTGAAGGAGATGAGACTGGCCAAGGAGGCAATCAGGGTGCCCAATCCACCCACATTCACGCCAATCAGAAGCTCCTTCCACTGCTCCGTAAAGCCCGAAAGCAGCACCGCGGCAGGCACGTTGCTGATGAACTGGCTGGCCAGCACCGAGGAGACCAGACTGCTTTTGTCCATCATGGAGGTAAGGAAATTGCGGATCAGGTCCATCTGCCCGATATTGCCGGCACAAATAAAGAAAAATACGAAGGTGGCCAACAGACTGTAATCCGCTTTGCGGAAAAGCTCTTTTGCAAAAAGCACCATAGACGCTAAAACCACCGCCAGCACAATGCCGGAATGGACCAGATGCAGCACGGAGAGCAGACATAACAGGAAGAGCACGGACATCAGAACCACCTGGCGCGGATTACTGATAGTTTTCAGGGTATCGAAGTGGACCTCGGTGGATTCCTTCTTGAACAGAAGCACCATCAGCGCCAGCCCAACAAGGCTAAGCAGCGTATAAGGCAGCATGGCGGCAAGGAACGAAGAGATGGAAATATGGAACTTTGAATACAAAAATAAATTCTGCGGATTACCGATAGGTGTGGCCATACTGCCCAGGTTGGCCGCAAGGGTCTGGGCGGTGATAACCAGAATAAGGTCTTGCGGACGGCCGATTAAATTTAGCACCACAATGGCAAAGGGCACAAAAGCCAGCAGTGCCACGTCGTTGGTGATCAGCATGGAGCCGAAAAAGGGCATAAGGATCAGCAGCAGGCATAAATAACGGACAGATTTGGAGCCGGACAAAAGCCGTTGGGCCAATACCTCGAATAATCCGCAGCTTTGTGCACCGGCTACCACCACCATCAGGCAAAACAGCAGCGCTAGCACACGGAAATCGATATAGTCCAGGTAGGCAGAGGAAGGCGGGACGAAAAACATAGTCAGCACAGCGCAGAGAAAAGCGGTCACCAGCACCGCTTCTTGCTTGAGAATAGGCCATAAAGCGGATTTGGGGGCCGGTGCGGGTAAAGAGCGAATAGCAGGTTTCGTCATGTAGGGGATACTTCCTTCGTCAGTATGGGATCATGAATGGTTATAAAACGAGCAAATTATAGCATATGCCGGCAGGATTGAATACGGGAAGTTGGAGGGAAGGGATGAAGTCCCCTTATCCTCCGTTTGTTTTGCCGTTCTGATGGATGGCCCGGTACTGCCGCGGGGACATGCCGGAGGCTTTTTTGAAGGTTTTGCCGAAGTGGGAGAAGTTATCGAAGCCCGCCGCTTCAGAAATTTCCGTAATGGTTTGGGTGGAGCCCCGCAGCATCTGCTGGGCTTCTTTGATCCGGGTCAGAGTCAGATATTCGCTGAAGCCGAAGCCGGTAAACTCCTTGAAGGTCCGGCTTAAATGGCTTTTGCTGATGAAAAAACGGGCGGACAGACCCTCCAGATCCAGCGGCTCGTTGTAATGGGTGTTAATATATCGGACAATTTCTGTTAATTTCAATTGAGAAGGGGAAGGCACTTCGGCAGCCACCGCTTCCTTCTTCAGGAGAATCCGGGCCGTGAGCACCAGAAGCTCGGCTCCGATCTGCTCCACTCTCAGGCTGAACCCGGGAGGTTTCTCCATCAGCTCCTCCAACAGGCTCAGCAGTAGCCCTTCCACGGTCAGGCGCTCCTGCAGATTCAAGCGGAGAACAGGGTAGTCGCGCCGGAATACGGACAGCAGCAGCTCCCGTTCCTCAGCGGGCAAAGCCGCAAAAAAAGCGGGCTGATAATAAAGGACAATACGTTCATGGATGAGGTCATTGCGGTTGGCGGTTTTGTGGACCTCCTCCGAATCGATCAGCACCAGGTCGCCGGCCAAGATAGTATAATTCCGGTCCTTAATAAAATAATAGCGTTCGCCGGTAAACAGATAATAGAGCTCATACTCGCTGTGGAAATGGTTAGCCGTCATGGTGTAGTACATGGACCGGCGGTCAAATTCAACCTGAACCGGGCGCGTGTCCGGTTTTTTGCCGAAGCTTAAGCTATCGGGCAGTTTGGAGAGTTCCATGGAAGGGGGACTCCTTTTTTGGGATTTTCATGATTGTTCTAATGATTGCTTTTATCATAGCAAAATATGCGGGTTTTAATCAATAATCCGCCTGAAATGCGGAGATATTATGATTTCAATATGATAGGATGAACTTGTGAACGTTATCATAATACGAAGCCAAAGCAAGCATAAAGCAAACCATTAGGAGGGTTATTTTCATGGCGAAGAAGAAATATGTGCAGGTTGGCATTGGCGGAAGAGCGCAGTTTTTCTATGGGGCTATTGCCGAGAATTACCGGGAAACCTCGGAGCTGACTGCATTCTGCGATATCAACCAGACCCGCATGGACTATGCCAACAAGCTGCTGCAGGAGAAATATAATTACCATACCGTTAACACGTACAAAACCGAAGAGTTCGACCAGATGATTGAAGCTGAAAAGCCCGATGTGGTTATTGTCACCAGCGTGGACCGTACCCATCACCGTTATATCATCCGTGCTCTTGAGCTGGGCTGCGATGTTATCACCGAGAAGCCCATGACCGTAGACGTGGAAAAATGCAAGGAAATCTACGATGCTGTTGAACGGACCGGCCGCAAGGTGCGCGTAACCTTCAACTACCGGTATGCCCCCCACCACACTAAGGCCCGTGAGCTGATTGCAAGTGGTGTTATCGGTGATGTGCATTCCATCCACTTCGAATGGCTCCTGAACACCAAACACGGCGCCGACTACTTCCGCCGCTGGCACCGGGACAAGCGGAACAGCGGGGGCCTTCTGGTCCACAAATCCACCCATCACTTCGACCTGGTGAATTTCTGGATCGGCTCCGAGCCGGAAACAGTTTTTGCCTTCGGCGACCTGATGTTCTACGGACGTGAAAATGCAGAAAAACGCGGCGTGACCTCCTTCTATCAACGGGCTACCGGCAGCGCCAATGCCAAGGATGATCCCTTCGCTCTGCATATGGACGAAAACGAAAACCTGAAGGCCATGTATCTGGACGCGGAAAAGGATGATGGCTATCAACGCGACCAAAGCGTTTTCGGCGACGGCATCAACATCGAGGACACTATGGGCGTAATGGTCCGTTACAAGAACAAGGCCATTCTCACCTATTCCTTGAACGCCTACATGCCTTGGGAGGGCTACCGCATCGCCTTCAACGGCTCCAAGGGCCGGATCGAAATGAACATTGTGGAGGCCTCTTATGTGAATGCCGGCGGCGACCGTGCGCTGGAAGGCGCCATCGTTGGCAAACACCTGGTGGTTCACCCCATGTTCGATGCTCCTTATGAGGTGCAAGTGGAGGAGAAGGCAGGCGGACACGGCGGCGGTGACCCTGTGCTCCTGAATGACCTCTTCGGCGAGCCGGACGAGGATATCTATAACCGCGCGGCTGACCATGTTGATGGCGCCCGCTCGATTATGACCGGCATTGCCGCCAATCAAGCAATCAAAACCGGCTTGCCCGTCAGAGTCTCCGACCTGATGAAGTTCTAAACATACATTAAACTCTCCTGCTGGAAGCCATAAGGCTTTTCTAGCAGGAGAGTTTTTTTGTGCTAGAGTTGAACTCTCAAGAAATAGATTCTAATACAAGAATTTACCTGAGCCGGCTCATAGAATACAAGGACTTGTTTGCAAACCCGCTTGAGGGCATCTTTCACCGCCTTTTCGCCCCCTGCTTCGTTACTTCCCCTTGACGTACCCCCGGTACGCCTTCGGGAAAGTGCCTTGCTTGGAACGAAAAATCGGCCAAATCTGCTCCCCTCGGAGTTAGCAAACACGTCCTAGCAAAACCCAAAGGAGGTTATATTCTATGAGTCTTTCAAAGAAACCCGCAGTCAAAAAAGCCGCCCCCAAGAAATCCGTTGCCCCGAAAAAAGTAAGCAAACCGGTTGTTAAGCAAGCCAATCCCGCTTTGTCCCTGTTTTCCGATACGGACTTCGGGGGTACCCGCCAACGCTTCCGCGGCAACCTGGGTGTCCGCAACCTGGGCGTCGTTGGTTTGGACAATGACGTGGAGAGCCTCCAGTTTGCTTCCGCCACCACAGCCAATGCCACGCTGGTGCTGTTTGCGGACCGCAACTACCAAGGAAGAACCCTTATCATCAGAGGCAACCGCAATATAAGTGATCTGGCCGACCAGAACTTTGAGAATACCGCGTCCTCCTTCATCATGGCCAACACGAACCTTTCGAATCAGGATATCACCGATATCCAGAACGCCCGGGAAGTGCCCAACAACTACGGCGAAATCCTGGCCCTTATCCGCAAGGCCAGAGCCAAACGGGCGAAATAAGCTTTTCCATGTAAAAACGCCAGACGCAAAAAAATACCCCGGAAGGCAGCTGACCGCTGTCCTCCGGGTGTTTTCAATTCATTCGGGGGATAAGTATATGTTAATCCGCTTCTTGCACCACGTCGCTTTTATCGGGGGTAATGTAAACCTTCACCTGGCCGATGCGGTTTTCCACAACCTCCTCCACCTTGATAACCAGATCCTCAAATTCAATCACCGGTCGCTCATCGGTTTTGGGGATACGCCCCAGCTCTCCGATAATGAAGCCGCTTAGGGTATCATGATCGTCCTCAGGCAGCTTGCTCCCCAGCCAACGGTTCACATCACGGATGTTGGACAGGGCGTCGAAGACGAAGGTATTGTCATCCAGCTTCTCATACTCCCGCTCCTCTTCATCGTGCTCGTCGAAGATATTGCCCACAATTTCCTCCAGCAAGTCCTCGATGGTCACAATGCCTGTGGTTCCGCCGTATTCATCGATGGCAATGGCGATATGAACTTTGTTCTTCTGCATATCCCGGTACAGCTCATCAATCCGCTTGGCCGCCGGAACAAAGTAAGGGAGGCGCAGCAGCTTATCCAGCTTAAAGTCCTCTTGGGTAACCGGATTCAGGTACGGAAGCAGGTCCTTGGTATGAAGAACACCGATGATATTGTCGAAGTCATTCTCATAAACCGGGAAACGGCTGTACTTTTCCGCAGAGGCCAGTTCCACCAGTTGGGGTAGCGGGATAAAATGCGGGATGGCAACCACGTGAGTGCGGTGGGTCATTATATCCGAAACCACTTTATTGTTGAACTCGAAGATATTGTTGATCATCATCCGTTCGGATTCCTGAATGCTGCCGTTTTCGTTACCCACATCCACCATCATCCGGATTTCTTCCTCGGTGACCTCTTCCTTGTTGGCGTTAGGATCAATGCCGAAGGCACGCAGCAGCACATTCGTGGAAGCGGTGAGCAGCTTCACGAAGGGCAGCGTAATCTTGGACAAAACCGTCAACGGCCCAACAGCGAACATGGCGATAGGCTCCGCCTTTTGCATGGCAATCCGTTTGGGCACAAGCTCCCCGATTACCAGGGTGAAGTAGGACAGTACCAGGGTAATCACCACTACAGATAAGGTGGACAGAACGGGAAGCGGAAGCGGAAGCCCCCAATTGAACAAGGCCTGCCCCAGTTGTCCGGCAAAACGCTCCGCGGCAAAGGCACTGGCCAGAAAACCCACCAGGGTAATGCCGATTTGGATAGTGGACAAAAACCGGGTCGGTTCCGAAAGCAAGGCCTGCAGCTTGATGGCCTTCTTGTGGCCGCTGTCAGCCATTGCCCTGATGCGATTATCGTTTAGGGAGATAAGGGCCATTTCGGATGCGGCAAAAAAGGAATTCAGAATAATCAGAAGCACCAATATGATGATTTCAACAGCCATGAATAAATCCTCCTCCATCATTTGAAAGTTGCGATACTTAATCACTGCCCTCAAATGAGGCATCAGATCCTTATGTAATATCTTGTCCTGAAGCCTACATAAACAATCCTCTGACGAAGCCGGGAAGCAAGAAGTGTACTGTACACCTCTCGGGGCTCGGGGTCATCGTCCATAACGTGGTATCGCCTCCAATAAAAAAGGTTATTGAATTCTAGTATACCGAGAACCAAGCCCCCGAAGCAAGTTAACCGGGGGAAGAAAGGAATTGAACTCCTCCGGCTAAACCAGTACAATTAGTTTCAAATTAAGGGGGAAATAACAGTGGAACAGGCGCAAGTTCGTACCGTCAAGCGTGTTTGGCCGGCCAAGGGGGATGTATCGGTTTCCGCCATTGTAGCCGGTTTAATCGCCGTGACCGTGTCTTTTACCGGTCCGCTTCTGATTATCTTTCAAGCGGCGAAGCTGATCGGGCTGTCGGAGACCCAGTTATCCTCATGGGTCTGGGCGATAGCCGTCGGGAGCGGCTTAACGGGCATGGCGTTGTCCGCCTTTTTCCGCGCTCCCGTCATCCTGGCCTGGTCCACGCCGGGAGCGGTGCTGCTGGTTTCCGGCTGGAGCGCCTATTCCTATGCGGAATCCATCGGCGCCTTTGTTGTGGCGGCGGTGATCGTCACGCTGTTTGGCCTGACAGGGGTGTTTTCCTATCTGATGAAGCAGGTGCCCGAGGGGATTATATCCGCTATGCTGGCAGGCATTCTGATGAAATTCGGTGTGGATATGTTCATCTCCATGAAGCAGCTGCCGCTGCTGGTGCTGCCCCTTATCGTGATTTTCCTGGTTGGCAAAAGGGTGCTGCCCCGCTACGCCACCATGCTGACTCTGTTCGCGGGATTGGGTATTGCCTATGCAATGGGGCGGCTGGATTTCGGCGGTGTAGCCTTCAGCATGGCTTATCCGGTGTGGACTACACCGTCTTTTTCCTGGAACGCTGTGATTGGGCTTGGCATTCCTCTGGCCATCGTAGCCATGGCCTCCCAGAATGCTACGGGCATGGGGGTGCTCCGTGCCGACGGCTATGAGCTTCCGGCCACGCCATTGGTTACGGCGACGGGCTTCATGTCTATTCTGTTAGCTCCCTTGGGCTCCCACGGGATTAACCTGGCTGCCATAACAGCAGCCATCTGCACGGGCAAGGAGAGCCATGATGACCCCGGCAAACGGTATGTGGCCGGTATTGCCTGCGGTTTATTCTATGTAGGGTTTGGCCTGATGGGGGCGGCCATTGTCTCGGTCTTCTCGGTTTTTCCGGCCGAGCTGGTAGCCGTAATCGCCGGTGTGGCGCTGTTGGCTTCCATGGGATCAAGCCTGACGGGGGCCATGAGCGATCCCGTACACCGGGACAGCGCGCTGATTACCTTTCTGGTGACAGTGTCGGGTTTGACTATCGGGGGAGTGGGCTCTGCTTTCTGGGGGCTGATCGCTGGGCTTCTGGCCAGTTGGATTCTGAATGGGCGGTGGTTGGGTTGGCGGAGGAAATAACGGTTGAAAGAGCGGAATATTCCTATTACTCCTCTGGTGAGTGGGAGGAGGACTTGTGGAGGGCGGCTGAGCCGGTCTACGCCGCGGCATTCCCAGAACATGGCCGCAAGCCAGAGCGAATCATCCGCGCCATGTTCCGCAAGGGCATGGGCCGGCTTCATCTGGCCAGGCTGGGCGGCAAGCCTGCGGCCATGGCGTTATCCGGGCCGGATGAAGCGCGGGGCATTTGGATCATTGATTATTTGGCGGTTGCGGAGGAGCAGCGGGGGAAGGGGCTGGGCAGCCGTTTTTTGGCGGACATCCGCAAGGAGGCGGAGGCGTTTCCCTGGTGCCGCGGCATTGTTGTGGAGGCGGAAGCGGAGGAAACGGAGGTCAACCGGGCGCGTATCCGTTTCTGGGAAACCTGCGGCTTCCAGCTGACAGATTATGTGCACCAATACATCTGGGTGCCGGAGCCTTATCGTGCCCTGGCTCTGTCATTTCCGGGCCGGGAGGCGCTGAGTGGGGATGGACGGGAGCTGTTCAAGGCCATCACCGGCTTTCACGAACGGGCTTACCGGGGGAGGTAGGGTGCGGGCAGGTCCGAGGGGAACTGGTGAGTGTGAGGGCCATGGCGGCATGCCATGGGCATACTCACCCGGCACTCTTGGGGCCGGACAAGCGCCAGCGTCTCCATGGCATAACACCTGGCCCCTGGTGGTGGGTTAGCTAACGGACTGTGGTTTTGCTATTTTGCGGTTTTCGGGTTTTTTGGTCATCTTACGGAATACAAAAAAGGACCCGCTAGCCACGGGGCTGCGGGTCTAAGATATATTATATTCAAAAAGGGGGGTTGCTTATATATTACCCGGCTTGTATTAATGCAACATGAAGGCATTGTTACATTTCGATTACATGTATGGAAGAAAATCAATTTTACTTAGGAGCGGTTGCTGAATGCAGCATTATTGGGATGAACGTTTCCGCACACAGGGACAAATTTGGGGCACCGTCCCGAGTCCGACGGCCTTAACTGCAGCGGCTCTATTCCGGCAGGCCGGAGTCCGGAGGGTGCTGGTGCCCGGCGCGGGCTACGGCCGCAATACCAAAGCCTTCTCCGGGGATTTCCAAACGGAAGCCCTGGAGCTTTCCCCGGAGGCTGTAGAGCTGGGGCGCAGGTGGGACCCGAAAACCACCTTTCATATAGGATCGGTTTTGGATCCGGAAGCCATGGAAGGCGGAATAGACGGGATATTTGCTTATGATGTTCTGCACCTGTTCCTGGAGGAAGACAGGCGGCGTTTTATCGCCAATCTTCTGAAGTGGCTGGAGCCCGGCGGGCTGGTTTATGCCACTTGCTTATCGGATGAAGACCCCCATTGTGGAACAGGGCCCAGCCCTGAGCCCGGAACGTATGAATATATGCCGGGGAAATCCGCCCACTTTTTTTCGGAGGAGGATATGCTGGAGCATTTCCGCACCTTTACCGTTCTGTCCACAGGGCATATAGGTGAGACATTACATTATGGGGAGGGCGGCGGCACCAAAGAATACAAGCTGCGGATGATTGCCGCCCGGAAGCCACACTAATGGTGTCAGCTAACATCCCCTCCTCCAAGCCCTCCTTTTACCAGGCAAAAAGCCGCCGGTCTCCTGTTTTTTCGATGAGGTATACCGCCTTGTCCAAGGGTATGGACAACTCCGAGCGGTCAGACAAATCCTTCAATCTGACCTGCTCCGCAGCAATTTCATCCGGTCCGATAAGCAGCACATACCGGATGCCGGTTTTGGCGATGGAGGAAAGCGCCTTGGCCAGCTTCCTGCCGCTGTAATCCACCCGTGTACAAATCCCGTTCCGGCGCAGCATATCCGCTGCCCGGGCTGCAGCAGGCAAGGCTTCGCTGCCTACAGGCAGCACGATGGCCGCAGGCATGCCCAACCCAGCGTTTTCCTCCTCGCCCAACATAGCCATCATGGCGTCCAGGCCGAAGGAGATGCCTACCGTCGGGCAAGCCCGCTCCGCATTCCCGGCCAGCTTCCCGGCTATGGCATCATAACGGCCGCCTGCCGCCAGGCTGGAGGTGTAGCTGCCGGTGGCATCGAATACTTCGAATACGGTGCCGGTATAGAAGGAGAGTCCCCGGGTCAGGAAAGGCTCGAATCGGCACATGGCCCCAAGACCGGAGGCTTCCAACATCTCCAGAAGCGCCGATGCTTCCTCCACTCCTGGAGAGTTCTCCAGCCCGAAGCGGGCGGCAAGCTGCCTCGGAGTCCATTCCCCGGCCTCCGCAAGACTCAGCAGCCTATCTGCCATAGCTTCGTCCAGTCCCTTTTGCCGAAGCTCCTGCCTCACCCCGGAAATGCCGGTTTTGCCCAATTTGTCCATGGCAAGCATAACACCGGGCATATCCTCCATGGGAACCTGAAGCACGGCCAGCATTTCCTGGAGCAGCCTGCGATTATTCCACCGGATGATAACCGGAAGATTGACCCGGCTGAACACGTCCCGGGCCAGCCCAAAAAGCTCCAGCTCCGCAGCCGGTCCGGCTACTCCGGCAATATCCGCATCACATTGGGTGAACTCCCGGAGGCGCCCCTTTTTTACCGGACCGTCCCGAAACACCTTACCGATCTCATACCGCTTGACCGGAAGAGGGAGGCCCGGCTGGAGTGCCAGCACCTTGGCGAAGGGCAGAGTCAAATCATAGCGCAGTCCCAGGCTGCGCCCGCCCTGATCGCTTAGGCGGTAGACCTCCTTCAGAATTTCCTCGCCGCCTCCGTATTTGGCCTCCAGCAGCTCCATCTCATTCAGCATTGTTGTTTCCATTGGTGCAAAATCATAAATCCGGAACAGCTCCGTAAGCCATTCCCGTACTTGTTTGCGTTCCAGCTCCTTGCTTCCAACAAAGTCAGCCGTTCCTTTGACGTTTTGCATGTGTGAACCCCTCCCGGTTTTGGATTTGCCGGAGCAAACAAAAAACGCGCAGGACCTCTTGGTCCTGCGCGTTTGCATGCCGCAGGGAGGCCAACGCGTTAAGCGTTAGCCCTCCCTGATGTTTACCCTCAGGGGTGCTAACGCTTTTTGTGATAATAATGGCTGCTCCTGCAGATGAATGTGGCGCTGGTCATAACATAACTCCTCGCGTCAATCCGAATTAATGAACATTATAGAGCTGGCCGCTGAGGAATGCAACCTCATTTTTTACCTTTTTCATTCATCTCGGCAACCCGTCCTGTTTCAAACTGCTCCATTGCCAACGGTAAATTCTCCTTATCCATTCGGTCTGCAGGATAAGAAGAAATAGAAAGTGAATTGACCCATGATACTGCCTGTTTATCACTTTGTGGTTTATCAGCTAGCGGCAAAATACGGATGTTGTATTCCCGGACAGGAATATCCTCCTCTTGTAAAACCGCTTCTACCGCTTTTGCAACCTCAGCAATTTTACTGTAGGAAACATCATGACTAAACAATACCACATTTACCATAAGCGGCAGTGGAGGATTGTGGATATCCAACTTCATATCGCGCTCAAGCGTTTCGAAAGTGCCTTCCTTGACAAAAGGAAGTGAGATATGGTCAAAATCATAATCCAGCTTGCCGCCAAGTATTTCGTTACCAAGCTTCCGGAGCTCATCATCCAATCTTCGGAAGGTGGTGAAGTGATTGGCAACCTCAAATTCATAATCATCACGAATGACATTTCCATAACTGTCCACATAGATATTAAAAGCAGTATCCATGCTTGTGCTGGACTGTACGAATACATAATAAGAGTTGAATTTGAAATTGTAATTGGACTTTTGGATCTCCAGATTCAGGCTATTATAATTTGTCTCTATGTATTGTTGAGCGGCTTTTTTCGCTAACACCTTGGATACGGGATTGCCTACAAAGCTGTTTACAAAAGAAAGCAATAATACGATTAGTCCAATACCGGTTATTCCGGCTAGTATCTTTTTGGTTCTTCTTTTCATTTCCTTATACCTCTTTCTTAAATGCGTAATGTAAAAGATAGCCAATCAAAGCACCTATTGCAGTAAATACAGCAAAGAAAGCAGACCACCAGGCTGACATAAGGAGTAAGTTAGACGTGGGTGAGTAAGTCAAAGAACCTTTAGCAATCTCCCGGATGGATACCCAAATAAATGAAAACAGGAACAAACCTAAAGGGACCAAATAGGCTTTTTTTCGAAGTAGCATGTACCCAAATCCGCCAATCACGGGCATTATAATCGCATTGTAGAACATACCCATACCGTCGGAGAGGGCCATCCCGATTAATGTTCCGGCAAAAATAACACTCAGTAAAATTAGTGTGATTTGCTTTTTGAGTTTAGTCAAAACTACGGCATCATCCATACCTGCATTTGTCGCTTTTGTTCGGCCATAGGCCTTGGCACAATGTTCGCACCCCTCAATATGGCTCAATACCAAAGAACAACTCTCTTCACTGGCAATGCCATCCTTTACGAGCGGCATTAAATCCAAGCAAACATCACAAGAAATCTGATTCATTGATGTATCCCTCCTTCAACAGATGCGCCCGGATTCTGCCTAAGGTACGAAAATGAATTACTCTTGCTGAACTCTCTGAAACGTTGTGTTTCTGTGCAATTTCATAATAAGAATATCCATGCACCCGCATAAATACGATATCCTTGCTTATGGCCAGCTCTTGCTCTAAAAGTGCATAGATCCTGTCTGCGAGTTCATTTGTTATCAAGGCAGCTTCCAAGCTTGTGTCTTCCAATAAATAGAATCTCATGAAATCCATAGAGACTAGCTCTTTTTTGCTTTTTCTCAGATGCTCATACCATTTGTTCCGGGCAATCGAAAACAGCCAGGTTTTTATACTCGAAGTACCTCTGAATGCTGGCAATGCTTTGATTGCTCCAAGAAAAACCTCCGACGTCAAATCCTCTGAAAGGGATTTGTTATGCGTAAGGCTCAATAGGTAGGAATACACATCATGTTTATATTGTTCATAAATGGTTTTCATATTTATTTTGGCCATACGCTCCCCCTTCATTGGATTAGTGTCATATTCCTTCATTTTGTTACAGCATATAAAAAAACTGTTTGCCGAAGCAAACAGCTTTACAAGAATCATGACTATGGAATTCCTTTCTTTACAAGCTCCTCCCACATGGAGCCGCCCGGACAAGGACATACCCCGTCTGTCAGCCGGGCCCGGTAGCGGACCAGACAGCCGCAATGGCGGCAGGTGGAGCCGCCCAGCAAGGCCTCGCAGGATTCGCAAGCGGCTACACGCGCTTCGTACACCGCATCACTCACCGCTTCGCCCTCTCGCAGCTTCATCCGCTTCCACAGGCGTTCCACCTCCGCTTCAGTATCCACTTCCATACAGCCTTTGCAGCCGGGCCTCATGGTTTACCGCGCTCCTTTCGGACAAACTGGACCGTTAGCCGATGGCAATAACAGCAACGGAGGCAGGAGGCAGGGTAGCCGACAGCACTCCATCCTTCCACTCCAGAGCTGTAAACGCCGCAGGCTTCACCTTCTCCGGATCGGCAAAGGTATTATGGGCCTGCAGGGAATCATGGGCCAGAATCCGGCCGCTCAGCTCGGGAGCTGCGTCAGTTAAACCGGACAGCTTCACTTGCACGGGAGCTGCTTCGGCATGGTGCAGATTGCACAGGGAAAGATGCAGCTTGCCTTCGGCATTGCGGGAGCAGGAAACCGACAACTGCGGAATAGAGACGGCTCCCAGCGTATAAGAAGGGCTCTCCAGCTCAACCGGCACTAGCTCGGCGTCCTGATGGACCTTGAACATTTCGAACACATGGTAGGTGGGGGTGAGCACCATTTTTTCCCCTTCGGTCAGGATCATCGCCTGCAGCACGTTAACGGTCTGTGCAATATTGGCCATTTGGACACGGTCGCAATGCTGGTGAAACAGATTCAGGTTGATGCCCGCCACCAGAGCGTCGCGCAGGGAGTTCTGCTGGTACAGGAAACCCGGGTTGGTGCCCGGCTCCACATTGTACCAGGTACCCCATTCGTCCACAATCAGCCCCACGCGTTTTTCGGGATCGTATTTATCCATAATGGCGGAGTGTTTCGTTAACAGCTCCTCCATGTACAGGGTGCGGCGCAGGGTTTCGAACCATGCGGTGGAGTCAAATTCGGTGGCGGAGCCCTTGTTCTGCCAATTTCCTGTGGGCAGCGTATAGTAGTGGAGGCTCAGGCCATGCATATGCCGGCCGGCTTCGCGCATCAGCACCTCGGTCCAGTGATAATCCCCTTCGCTGGCTCCGCAGGCAATTTTGTATACCTTATTGTCCCCGTAGTTCCGTACATAAGTGCCGTAGCGGCGGTACTCATCCGCATAATATTCCGGACGCATATTGCCGCCGCAGCCCCAGCTTTCATTGCCCACGCCGAAATATTTGACCTTCCAGGGCTCTTCCCGGCCATTAAGCTTTCGCAGATTGGCCATAGGGGACTCTCCGTCAAAGGTCAGGTACTCCATCCATTGCTGCATTTCGTAGACAGTGCCGCTGCCTACATTGCCGTTGATATACGGCTCCGTACCCAACTGCTCACACAGCTCCATAAACTCGTGGGTGCCAAAATGGTTGTTCTCCACCGTACCGCCCCAATGCGTATTCACCATCCGCGGCCGGTTTTCCTTCGGTCCGATGCCGTCCATCCAGTGGTATTCGTCGGCGAAGCAGCCCCCCGGCCAACGGAGTACAGGAATATTCAGCCCTTTCAAGGCGGCAGTCACATCGTTGCGAAGCCCCTTGGTATTGGGAATGGGGGAATCCTCTCCCACCCAGATTCCTTCATAGATGCACCTACCCAGATGCTCGGCAAAATGGCCGTAAATATTGCGGTTAATGGTGCCGGCGGTTTTGGCGGCGTCAATCTTCAGCTCAGTCATGGCATATGGCTCCTTATACCTTGGAATACCCTTACCTTATCACGGGAAAAATGGGACGAACATAACCAAAGCTGCTTTTTTACCGCAATATCCTGCTTTTTTACAGTGATCTGTTTTTACTTCCGAATTAATTTGTTTTTCTGTGAAAACTTCCGGCAGGCTATTGCTTCACTTTCCCGGGACCGTTATGATAGAGGGGAAATGCATTGATAACGAGAATGACCACAACCTGCGGAGGTGCTTTTTGAACATGGGCAAGGGTGCATTGAATTGGTATATTCCGGACGGCTTCATCCCTCCGGTGAGCAAGGGCGAGCTGTTGAGCCACGAATCCATTTGCGTATTGAATTGCGGCGACGAGGACGCGCACATTCTGGTGACCGTTTATTACGAGGATCAAGCTCCGCTGGAGAAGGTGCCGGCTGTCTGCCCTGCCAAACGAACCAAGCATATCCGGACAAGCTCCCTGATCAAGGACGGCGTGGGCATTCCGGTAGGCGTTCCCTATGCCATGGAAGTAGAGAGCAATGTGCCGGTTATCGTCCAATACAGCCGGCTGGATTCCACCCAGGCCGAGAACAGCCTGATGACTACGATGGCGTATCCGTTGTAAGATTCACAGTATGAAGCACAAGAAGACATGAGGTTAACAATGGCCTTATGTCTTCTTTCGTTTTTTATACCCAAAGGATTTGAATTATTGTAAAGTATCAACATTTTTGAAAGCGCAGTTATAGAATAAGGCAAGGCACGGCCGCAGAAGCAGCCAAGGATAACCTTCTTGGCTGCTTTTGATTTTTTGGGAACATCCTGCGCGGCGCGAAAAAATTCCTTCTATAGGTAAAATATCTAATTATAATCTTATTTTCATTTTAAAAGTTAAAGTTCGACAAATTATCATAATTCAAGTAAAAATCTAATAAGATTTTAGAAAAATATAGTGGAATAGGTCGAATTATTGTATAATTCTGGAGATATGTGGGTTGCAATGCGATGTATATAAAGTTGCAATGAATTGTAAAAAGATGACTGACAGAGTAACTCCTCCAGCCGATGGAGAACAATTCAAAGTGAGGGAACTAACGTGAAAACAGCAAAAACTATGAAGGCAGCAACAACAATCGGGCTTCTTGCCGCCTCCGCCTTGTTCTTTACGGCCTGCGGAGACACATCAAACAGCGCGGGCGCCAGCTCGCCTGCTGTATCGGCACCAGCCGCTTCTGCTCCGGCGGCATCTGCTCCGGCTGCGTCCGCACCGGCAGCATCCGCCGCTGCAAAAAGCACCGGGAAGGATTTGAAGCCCACGGAAAAAATGGCGCTGGACTTCGTCAACGTGATGATGAACGGGACGGATGCGGAGGCCCGCAAAAAATTCATCGCCGAAAACGTACATGATGATGCAAAGCCGCTCTATGAACTGATGGATAATGGGGAGAAGAATCCGATGACTCCCACCTACGAGGCAATAAAAAATCCCAAGGCAGCTGAAACGATTAAGATCGTGGAGGATGGCCAAACCGCTGAAGCGGTGCTTGTACAAGGGGATGAGAAAAAAGAAACCGTCATCTTATTGATGGACGGTAAGGTTGGATTCGCTTTTGGGCCGGACGGCACAGACCCGGAAGCCAATGAAATGTATGTGGAAGTGAGAAAGCAATTCAAAACAGCTGCGGCTAAATAATGCCGGTTTACGCCCGCCCGCGCTCCTTGAGGATGCTGTAGGCGCCGCAGAAGGTGCCGAAGAGGATGCCGGTGACAGGGAATACCACCCAATTGATATGCCACATGCCATAGACGAAGCCGCTAATCAGGAAAATACAGGTGGCCACCGGCCACACAATGGAGGCAACTGCACCGATCACGCGGTTGACCTCCTTTTTCTCCTTCGTAAAATCCTCCTGCTGGAGCAGCATGTTGTAGCTCTCCCGGATGGACCCGAAATAAATAAACAGGATCACGGCAATCCCCACAAGGATCAGCATGACGGATACGCCATAGGTGGCGGATTGCTCTCCCACCGCGGATGCGATGAAGATGGCAACCGGGGAAATCACGGCCAAACAAACCCCGGTGATAAGAGAAAAGGTGTATGTGGGAGCGAAGGCGGCCTTCCTGCTCTCCAGCATAGCCTTCAGGGAGGGGGCAATGACGAAGTCCCCCTGCAGATGTTTGTACTTCTCCAGCTTCATACCCGTATAGATGAAGATGCCGATAGCCGGCACCATAAGGGCGAACAAGCCGGCAAGCCCCACCATATAACCGGAATCCTCCGACAGCAGACCGCCGGGCTGGCTGTTCTCAACCAGAGTCGAGATGAAGACCAGCAGGGCAACCCCCGCCAGACACATAAAAACACCGATTCCGATCAGCAGCCCTGAGGTTTTCTTTAGCTTCAAAAAGCTGTGGATTTCTTCCTCTGTAACAACGGGTAGAACCACCTCCTCAGAAGCCAAGGGGATATTCAGCTCCGCCATTAACTCATCGATGTTGCCGAACTCGGAAATGACGATGCCCACCGCTTCGTTTTCCGTTTTGCCCTCCTGCTTCAGCTCCTGATATTTCTCCTCCATGGTGGCAAGCATTTCTTCCTTCAGAGTGAGCATCTGCCTTGTACGGGGGAGGGAAGCGAACATGTTATCCAGATAACTGGCGATTGTGTCCATGCCGTCACAGCTCCTTTATAAATTTATTGACAACCTCTTGGGTAACCAGCCATTCTCTGCATTTGTCCTGATAATAAGCGAAACCCGCCGGTGTCATGCGGTAATAGGTCCGTCTTTTGCCCAAGGTTTCGTCCTTATGGAACGATTCGATATAGCCGTTATTCTCCAGCCGCGTAAAAGCGGAATAAAGCGTGGTTTCCTTCATAATGTATTTCTCCTCGGAAAGCTTCTTGATGTTCTTGGAGATTTCATAGCCATATGACTCTCCGTCGAGGAGCATATACAGAATCATGGTGTCGTTATAACCCCGGATTACATCGCTGCTGATCACACGCCGGGCCTCCTTTCCGGTTTAGCCGGTTGTTTTCCGCTTTATTACTACGTCTAACGTACTTCGTCTGTCGTAGTAAAAACATTGTAGCATAATTACTACGACAGATAAAGTAGTTTACAAAAGAAAACCTGCCGCAGCCGCTGCAGATTCCTGTCAGCATACCGGGCAGGTTCATTCTAAGCCTCCGGAAAACAAGGATTTTTCATATGATGCCGCACATGCTCATCTTCCCCAAAAAATGCTCACGGAACGACAAATTGTACGCGGGTGCCGTCCGGGTATTGCTCCAGCTGGTTGCTGACCCAGCTTCCTGCTCCCCGGTTGTCGGAGGGGTCGATATATTTGATATCCGCACCCGCACCGCCCTCCGCGCACATGGCCATCGGCCATTCATCCCGGTCATAGCCGGTTTTGGTGGGAATACCCTTCAGGGATTCCTTGCGGTTTTCGTCGGCGCCTTTTCTGTCCAGGGTGCAGGTCGGGGACTCTCCGGCGGCGATAGCCTCTTTAATATGGAGGGCCGTTTCCGGGTAACGGTCCGCCGGGAAATGAAGCGTCACAGTTTCGCCTGTACCTGTTTCTTCATCAAAGCGGATATCGATATATCCGTTCACCTGGGCATAGTAGAGAGCGCCCACAACAAGCAGCAGGAGGACAATTCTTATGTATTTTTTCATTAGAGCGGCTTCACCTCATGGATATTGTAGGGGCAGCGGCCGGGGATGTAAAGACCCGGAGCATTCTCCGGTTGAGTGCCGGACAGGCTGTACAGTACAATAAATGGTAAGGTCGGAAACTGGAGGCAATGCTTATGTACAGCTTTACAGCTGAGGAAGCAGATCAAATTATAGGCCGTTTTGGCAGGGTATTCTGGGAAGGGTTGGGAGAGAAGCTGTCCACATGTTCAGAGAGATGGGGACTAAGCGGGCTTGAGCTGCTGCACTCCTTTTCGGCCAACTGTGTATTTACCGGTGAGTCCTCTCTATTCGGAAAGGCGGTCCTAAAGCTGGGTCCTCCCGAACGGGAACGGGCTACGGAGGCAAAGGCTCTGGAGGAATATAACGGCAAGCTGTTTTGCCGGTTGTTTGCCGCGGATGCGGCGGAGGGAGCCCTGCTGGAGGAACGGCTTCTTCCGGGAACCCCCCTGCGGGACGAGCCTTCTTTAGACAAAAGAATGTCCGTATTTTCCGGTTTGGTTGCCGGATTGCATATTGCCCCAGCTGATGCCGAAGCATATCCTTCTTATCTGGGTTGGGTTACGCGGATCGCACGTTATATGCGTGAGAGAGAAGGGAACCGCAGACTGTGCGGGCATATGCAAAAAGCGGAGAAGCTCTGCAAGGCATTATGGGACACCTATCCCCGGCGGGTTTTGCTGCATGGCGATTTGCATCATGACAATATCCTATTGGAGCAGAACGGAACTTACCGGATCATCGACCCCAAGGGTGTGATTGGTGACCCTGTATTTGAACTGCCGCGGTTTATCCTGAATGAAGTTGGCGACATCATTACGCCCGATACATATAGAAGGATGAATACGATCATAATCAGTCTGGCGGAACGGCTTGGGGTGCCGGAGGCTGATCTCCGCCAGCTGTTCTATATCGAAACAGCCATGGCGGAAAGCTGGAATGTGGAAAGTCGCTTGGCGCCGTCTCTAGAGCATGTGGAGCTGGCGGAGGCGCTTTTGATGGAGGCGGGGGAATAAATAAATCAGGAGAATAGAGGCGCTTGAGCCAAATATGGCTCGGGCGTTTTTTTGTGCATGAATCAGGGAAGATTGTGCGCATGTGTGATTATTTGTGAACGATTATTTTGAATAAAGCGCTTTACAAAACGATAATGATCATATAATATCATAAGTGAGAGCAAACAATCACAGTTTATACCCTATCATTTATAAAATGACTGCAAATGGGCAAGCTAGCTCAGGAGGTGAAGCCCCCTTGTTATTTGAAGAAGAACGCAAGCAGCAGATAAGCGATCATATACAAAATACCGGACGAGCTTCCGTGCAGGAGCTGGCCCTGACTTTTCAGGTGTCGGAATCCACGGTGAGACGGGATCTGAAGGATCTGGAGGAAAGCGGGATGGTCCGCCGTACCCATGGAGGTGCTGTGGCCCTTATCCAGGCAGATAATGCCGAACCGTCTTATGTGGAGAAGGAGGACCGTTTCCGCCTCCAGAAGGAGGCCATTGCCCGGGAGGCCGCGGCGTTGGTCAGGGAAGGGGACACCCTCATCCTCGACTCGGGTACTACCACTTATTATTTGGCCAAAGCCATCAAATCCATTCCCCGGCTGACGGTCGTGACCAATTCTATCGTGGTTGCCCAGGAGCTGGCCCAGCAGTCCAACATCAGCCTGGTGCTGACAGGCGGTACAGTGCGCTATGAAACACTGGCGATGGTCGGCCCCATGGCAGAGCGGGCGCTGGAGCAGCTGCGGGTGGACAAAACCTTTTTGGCGATCAACGGCATCGACCCCGCTGCAGGGTTGACCACACCGAGTATTACCGAGGCGGAAATGAAGCGGAAGATGATCCACGCCGGCCGCGAGGTGATTCTGCTGGCGGACCACAGTAAATACGGTAAATCCGTTTTTGCCAAGGTGGCGGATCTGAAGGATATTGACCGTCTGATCGCCGATCCCCTTCTGCCGGAAACGGCCATGAAGGAGTTGGAGGAAGCAGGCGTACAGCTGACTATTGCGGCAGAAAAAGGAGAATGACCCATGAACCCTGCAGTCGTTACTGTAACCATGAACCCTGCTGTAGATAAAACCGTCCATGTGGACAAAATTGAGCTGGCCGGATTGAACCGGATCAAGGAGGTCCGGATCGACGCGGGCGGCAAGGGAATTAACGTGGCCAAGGTGTTAGCGGGCTTCGGTGTAAGCGCAGCCGCGTTGGCTGTGGCCGGCGGCTACCAAAGCAGGCTGCTCCGGGACAAGCTGGAGCAGGCAGGCATAGCCTGCGGCTTTGAGGAAGCGCAGGGAGAAACCCGGGTTAACCTGAAGGTGGTGGACGAAAGCACCCGGCAAACCACCGAATTTAATGAACGGGGCATCCAGGTGGATGAAGGGGTGCTGGAGCGGTTTACAGCCCGGTTTGCGGCAGCCCTGGAAGGCGCTCGGTATGCCGTTATCGGGGGAAGTCTTCCGCCGGGCGCATCTGCGGGCTATTACCGGACACTGATTGAGGAGGCTCACAAGCGGAACGTTCCGGTAATTCTGGATGCGGACGGTCCGGCCTTTGCTGAGGGGGTGGAGGCGAAACCCTTCGCCATCAAACCCAATCTTCACGAGCTGGAGCTATATTTTGGACGGCAATTGAAGGAGGACGAAGAGCTGGTGTCGGCCGCCCGGGAGCTGATCCGGAATAAAGGTGTAAAGCTGGTGCTGGTATCTATGGGCGGAGATGGTTCCATCCTCATCAGCGAAACGGAGGCATACCGGGCAAGGCCCTTTCCCATCCAGCCGGTCAGCACCGTCGGGGCTGGAGATTCCATGGTAGCGGCTATGGTCTACAGCCTGCTGGGCGGGCGGACGCTGGAGGAGATGGCCCGGATCACCTCGGCTGCGGGAACCATCACCGCCTCCAAACCGGGCACCCAGGTATGTACCATCGATGAAGTGGAAGCCAAATTGGATCAGGTTAGCCTGTTCTCCATTTAGTACACGATTAAGAGACGATTAAGAAAAGGGGATGAATGATATATGAAAAAGCTGTTGGCTGTCACCGCTTGCCCCACCGGCGTCGCCCATACCTACATGGCTGCCGAATCCCTGTTGAAGACCGCCCGGGAGAAGGGGATCGACATCAAGGTGGAAACCCGCGGCGCTGTAGGTGTGGAGAATGAGCTGTCTGACACGGAAATTGCTGAAGCCCATGCCATTATTATCGCTGCAGATACGGATGTGCTGGAGGGCCGTTTCGCAGGCAAGCCGGTGGTGAAGGTGCCCGTTGCCCAAGCCATCAAGAATCCGGCGGGGCTGATTGAAGAAGCGCTGGATAAACCTGCTGCAGCCCCCCAAAGCTCCAACTCCGGCCTGGCCGGTCAGGTGGAAAAAGCGAAGGCTGAGCGGGGAGCGGCCCGGAAGGGCGCCTACAAGCATCTGATGACCGGTGTATCCGCCATGCTGCCTCTGGTCGTCGCGGGAGGACTTCTGATCGCCTTGTCCTTTGTATTCGGGATTGAAGCCTTCAAGGAGGAGGGCACATTGGCCGCAGCCTTGATGAATATCGGCAAAGGTGCTGCCTTCCAGATGATGGTGCCTATTCTGGCCGGCTTCATAGCCTTCTCCATTGCCGAAAAACCTGGTATGGCTCCCGGTTTGGTGGGAGGCATGCTGGCCTCCCAGATCGGCGCAGGTTTCCTGGGCGGCATTATCGCCGGTTTCCTGGCCGGATATGTGGCCAAATGGATGAAGCAGCACATCAAGATGCCGCGGAATCTGGAGGGATTGAAGCCCATTCTGATTATTCCTCTCCTGGCCACCGCCGTAACCGGACTTATGATGATTTATGTGATCGGCGAACCGATTAAATATGTCATGGATGGCCTGACCAATTGGCTGCAAGCACTGGGCACCACCAACGCTATTCTGCTAGGGCTCATTCTAGGCGGTATGATGGCCTTCGATATGGGCGGCCCCCTGAACAAAACCGCTTATACCTTCTCTGTTGGCCTGTTGGCCAGCAATGTGTACGGCCCGATGGCTGCCGTTATGGCCGCGGGCATGACGCCTCCCCTGGCTTTGTGGCTGGCTACACTGATTGCCAAGAACAAATTTACCACCGAGGAGCGTGATGCGGGCAAAGCCGCCTCCGTGCTGGGTTTGGCCTTCATTACGGAAGGCGCCATCCCTTTTGCGGCAGGTGATCCCTTCCGGGTTATTCCTTCGATTATTGCCGGCTCTGCCGTAACCGGTGCCATGTCCATGATGTTCGATATTACCCTGCGTGCACCCCATGGCGGCGCCTTTGTCCTGGCCATTCCCAACGCCGTTAACCATGTGGCCTGGTATGCCTTGTCCATCGTCGTTGGCACGCTGGTATCGGCGCTGCTGCTGGCTGTGCTGAAGAAGCCTCTCCAACCCAAAAGTTAGGGCGTGTCTGAAAACCTCCCCTCGGAGTTTTCAGATACACCCTAGGTATAGAGAAACACTAAGCCGGACATACAATCTGTAGCTGAATTGTTCAATAGTTGAAATTCAACCAATCCCATGATCCGACCAGGAGGGTATTGCCATGACCGTAAACGAGCTGTTAGACGCAAAATCAGTAAAGATCCCCCTATCCGCCCCGTCCAAGGAGGAGGCGATCCGCCTCCTGGTGGACAGCCTTGCCGAAGCAGGCAGTCTAAGCGACAAAGCCGCCTATCTGGAGGCGGTCCTGCAGCGGGAGGCCACCGGCTCCACAGGCATTGGCTTCGGTGTGGCCATTCCCCACGGCAAGTCCCCCGGCGTAGCCAAGGCGGGTATCGCCTTCGCCAAGCTGGACCAGCCGCTGGAATGGGCTTCGCTGGACGGCAAGCCTGTCCAAGCGGTGTTTATGATCGCCGTGCCTCAGGAGGCGGCAGGCAACGAACATCTGAAAATTCTTATCGCCATTTCCCGCAAGCTCATTGATGAGGAGTTCCGGGGCAAGCTTTTGGCCGTTGCTAATTACGATGAATTGGCCGCGTTGCTGGCTGATATCTAATTTTTCCGGATAGAGGAGGATTCCCATGCTGCAGAGACAAGTGACCATCCGAAACGAAGCGGGCTTTCATATCCGTCCCGCCCAGCTGTTTTCGGAAAAAGCAGGTTCATTCCAATCGGCTATCACCGTGAAGCCGGAGGGGCAGGACGCAGCCATCGATGCCAAAAGCATCCTCGGTTTGATGACGCTGGGGCTGTCCAAAGGAGCTATGATGACCATTACGGCAGATGGCCCGGATGAGGAACCGGCTGTGGAAACCCTGGCCAGGCTGGTAGAGGAAGGCTTCGGCGAAGCATAAACCGAAGGACGGGAGGGAAATGTCATGACATCCACAATCATTAAGGGCATTGGTGTCTCTGAAGGCGTCCGGATGGGCACTGCCTTTGTTTATGCCCCCCTGAAGCTGGCAGGCAGACCCGAGCGCAAAACGGATGCTCCGGATACGGAGCTGGAGAAACTCCGCCAGGCTAAGGAACGTTGTCTGGAGGAGCTGGCGGAGCTGATTGAACAGACCAAGCTGAAGCTGGGTGAGGAGAAGGCGGGTATTCTGAAGGGGCAGATCAGCTTTTTGAATGACCCGACTTTCTTCCCACCCATGGAGCAGCTGATTATAAAAGAAGGCTGGAGCGCGGAAACCGCCGTTTGCCGGATTGCCCTGCAAATTGCGGGTATCCTCGAAAAGATGGATAACGCCTATATGCAGGAGCGGGCGGCGGACATCAAGGATGTGGGCAGCCGCCTGCTGGCCCAGGTGCTGGACCATCAAGGAGCTCGTCTCGCCGATATCCATGGAGAAGTGGTGCTCATCGCCGACGATCTGACCCCCTCGGATACGGTGCAGTTGGACCGTTCGCTCGTGCAAGGGTTTGTGACCCGCATCGGCGGCAAAACCTCCCATACGGCCATTTTGGCTCAATCCCTTGGGATTGCCGCAGTGCTGGGGGTAGGTGCGGGGCTGGACGAAATCCGCAATGGGGATTGGGTGATCCTGAACGGCTCCACAGGAGAGTGTTATGTGCGGCCTGAGGAGAAGGTGCGGGAGGAATTTTTGCGGCTGATGGATTCGGAGCGGGCTGAACGGGAGCGTCTGGCAGGTTTTGCCGCTCGCCCGGCTGCTACCACCGACGGCTTCCGGGTGGAGATCGCCGCCAACATCGGAACACCGGCGGAAGCCGAGGGGCTGCTGGCCAAAGGAGCGGAGGCCGTTGGTCTTTACCGCACGGAGTTCCTGTTTATGGGCAGCCCGTCTATGCCCGGCGAACAGCTGCAGTTTGAGGCATACAAAACGGTGGCGGAATCCATGGAAGGCAAGCCGGTGGTGATCCGGACGCTGGATATCGGCGGCGACAAGGAGCTGCCGTATCTGGAGCTCCCCAAGGAGATGAACCCGTTCCTGGGCTACAGGGCCATCCGGCTTTGCCTGGACCGGCAGGAGCTGCTGCGCACCCAGCTTCGGGCAGTGCTGCGGGCCAGCGCCTACGGCAATTTGAAGATCATGTTTCCCATGATCTCGGGGCTGGGGGAATGGCGGCAGGCGAAGGCCATCTATACGGAGGTTCGCACGCAGCTGGAGGCGGAAGGGGCTCCCATGGCGGAGAAGGTAGAGCTGGGCATCATGGTGGAGATTCCGTCTGCCGCGGTAATGGCCCACAGCTTCGCCAAGGAAGTGGACTTCTTCAGCATTGGCACCAATGACCTGGTGCAGTATACGGTAGCGGTAGACCGGATGAACGAAAAGGTCTCTTATCTCTATGATTATTTCCATCCGGCGGTCATCCGGCTGATCAAGAATGTGATTGACGCGGCCAATGCCCACGGCAAATGGGCGGGTATGTGCGGCAGCATGGCCGGTGACCGGCTGGCAGCGCCGCTGCTTCTGGGGCTGGGGCTCCATGAGTGGAGCATGTCCCCCGGGTCCATCCATAAGGTGAAGGAAACCGTCTCCGGATGCAGCCATACCGATTGTGTGGAGCTGGCGGAGCAGGTTCTGGAGCTGGAGACACCGGAGGAGATCCGCGGGGCGTTGACCGCTTTTTTGGACGCAAGACAATAAGATGGAACGAAGATTCGTCCGCCCTCTCTGTCGGGCAGCTTATGCAATAATGTGCCTCCGGCTGATAAGCCGGGGGTTTATTTCGTGGCAGCGCTTTGTGAGTTTAGCGAATCTGGGAGTCTCGCAGGTCCGGGAGTATGGCGGATTTGTGCCAATCGCTCCTGCGCTTGTGAAAAATACAACAAACTTTATTCCCATTTTCTGTTGGCTGTTTTATAATAAGTACAACATACAATCAATTGGAAATGGGTGATCCTGAGCATGAGACTGGAGCAAGAAGTGGTTGTCACCTGCTGCGCGAATGCGCATGCGGAAGCGGTAGCGGAGCTGGTACAGGAGGCATGGCGGACGGCCGGTCTGGAGAATCCCGGGGAGTTCAGCTGGGAGCGGGTGATCCGGGATATGCCGGAGAGATTGAGCTATGTGGCCGTACTGCGCCATAAAGTGGTGGGTGTGGTTATGCTGTCCCAGGGGGAAGCGGGCATCTCCTGCATTGAAGCGCTGTGCGTAGCCCCCGAGTTTCACGGGCAGGGGATCGGCGAGCTTTTAATCGAAACCGCTGAGAAACGCGCAGGCGAGCTTGGAGCCAAACGGATGAGCGTTTCCGGACGCCTTGTCAATGTTGGTTTTTTTCGCAAATATGGCTATCAGACGGCTTCCGCCCAGTCCCTATTGGAGAAAGCGCTGGCTTAAAGCGGCGTGAAGTGCGTGAGAAGGATTACACTTGCGTGTGGGCATCGGTGCGGTTCCTTGAGGGGAACCGTCCGATGCTTTTTTGGGCTGGTCAAGTTCACCGGTGACGTTCGGCAAGGCCATGGAGCGATCTATACGGAAAATTGTCACACCCGGTTGTGTAACTTAGCATTTTACCCGGCATTTTATGCTGTGGACGATAGAGCGCCAGGCCGTGGGGGATTCTAACGGAAGTACAAGCCGCTATTGCCGCGAATTTGCTGCGTTTGAAAATCTAACGGCGGCCACAGCCGCTATTTGGACCAAAAGGCCTCTGGGAAGCCTCATTTTGGACCAATAACGTCTCTGGCTTCCGTTAGATTTTCCAAACCTGTGTTTTGGAGCAAATAAAGGCTCTCACTTCCGTTAAAAAATAAGGATCGGGAACCTGGATTGGCAGCCGTCACACCGCCATCATTCTGGAGCTGTATCACCATCTGCCGCCAACCGCTGCGCACCGTCATCCACAACCGCCGCACACTGCCTGCCGCCAACCACCGCACTCCATCTGCCGTCAACCGCTGCGCACCGTCATCCACAACCGCCGCACACTGCCTGCCGCCAACCACCGCACTCCATCTGCCGTCAACCGCTGCGCACCGTCATCCACAACCGCCGCACACTGCCTGCCGCCAACCACCGCACTCCATCTGCCGTCAACCGCTGCACACCATCTATCGACAATCGCCGCGCCGCCAACTCCCCGCATATCGAAAAGCCCTTACCCGTCGCCTCAGCGGCCAAAACGGATAAGGGCTCTTGCTTTTGCCTTGCGTTTCCTTCTTATTCTCCTGCTGTTGCTCTCTAAGGTACGTCTATGATGGCAGTTTACCGGAGAAAGCTTAAGAACAGATGAATGAAACCTGAATATCAGCTTAAAACTGTTGCGCCTGGTGACTCCACTTTATCCCAGCACAACCTCCACCTGATGGACGCCGCCTTCCGGGAATACAGGCAGAATATTACCCTCCACCGGCCGTCCGTCCACGGTGACGCTGCTAACGCCGCAGGATACATGCTCCGGATTTTTGACGGCGATGACGTAGGTGCTTCCACGGAATTCACGGGTAATGGTGTAGCCGTCCCACTCCGCAGGGATGCAGGGGTCCACCTGCAAGCCGCCGAAGTCCGGCTTAATGCCGAGAATCGCTTGTGTAATGGCGATGTAGTTCCAGGCAGCGGTTCCGGTCAGCCAGGAGTTTTTGGCTTCGCCGTGGCGTACGGCGTCCTTGCCGGCAATCATTTGGGAGTAGACATACGGCTCCATCTTGTGGACTTCGCTGATCTCCTCCAGGTAAGCGGGGGCGATCTTCCGGTATATCTCGAAGGCTCTGTCTCCCCGGCCCAGCACGGTTTCAGCGATCATGATCCAAGGATTATTGTGGCAGAAAATCCCCGCATTTTCCTTGTAGCCCGGCGGATAGGAGGAGATTTCGCCCAGGTTGAGATAGTAGGTGGAGTAGGGCGGATTTTGCAGCACGATGCCGTACGGCGTTTCCAGACGCTCCTTCACGGACTCCAGTGCCTTCAGGGCAGAGCCGTCCTCCGCACCGATGCCGGCCATGACGCATATACCTTGGGGCTCGATAAAAATCTGGCCCTCGGCATTTTCCTTGCTTCCCACCTTATCGCCAAAATGATCGTAGGCCCGCAGGAACCAATCGCCGTCAAAGCCGTGGTCCATGGTGGTTTTGCGCATTTCCTCAATAGCGGCCTCAGCGGCTTCGGCTTCCCCGTCCAGCCCGCGCAGCCGGCATATAGCGGCGAAGTCCGGCCCGGTGAATACGAACAATCCTGCGATAAACACGGATTCAGCCACACGGCCGTCGATGTTGCCGGTGGTTTGGAAGGACTCGCCTGGCTCCTTGGAGAAGCAGTTCAGGTTCAGGCAGTCATTCCAGTCCGCTCGGCCGATCAGCGGCAGGCCATGAGGGCCCAAGTTGTGGATGACATGATAGAAGGAACGCTTCAGATGCTCGAACAGGGTTGCCGTATTGTCCGGGTTGCAATCGAAGGGAACCTGCTCATCCAGGATGCTGAAATCCCCCGTTTCCTTCACGTACGCCGCCGTGCCGACAATCAGCCACAGGGGATCATCGTTGAAGCCGCCGCCCACCTCGTTGTTGCCTTTTTTGGTCAGAGGCTGATATTGGTGGTAGGCGCTGCCGTCCTCGAACTGGGTGGAGGCAATGTCGATAATCCGCTCTCTGGCGCGTTCCGGAATCTGGTGCACGAAGCCCAGGAGATCCTGGTTGGAGTCCCGGAAGCCCATCCCCCGGCCGATGCCCGATTCGAAATAGGAGGCGGAGCGGGACATATTAAAGGTCACCATACATTGATACGGGTTCCAAATGTTGACCATCCGGGCCAGCTTGTCGTCGCTGGTGTCGAGGGCGTATTTGCCCAGGAGGCGGTCCCAATAAGCGGCCAGGTCGGCCAGGGCACGGTCTACGGCTCCGTCGCCGGGGAAACGGCTCATCATTTCATAGGCCCGGGATTTGTTGATGACACCCGGCTTTTCCCATTTCTCCTCCTCGGGATTCTCCACATACCCCAGCACAAACACCAGGGACTGCTCTTCTCCGGGAGCAAGGCTCAGCTTGAAGGAGTGGGAGCCTACCGGGCACCAGCCGCTGGCTACGGAATTGGAGGATTCTCCGGCCGCTACCACATCGGGACGATCAAAGCCGTTGTATGCGCCCAGGAAGGTATCCCGGTCGGTGTCGAAGCCGTCGAAGGGACGGTTCACCGAGAAAAAGGAGAAGTGATTGCGGCGTTCCCGGTATTCCGTCTTATGGTAGATGGCGTTATCCTCCACCTCCACCTCGCCGATGCTCAGGTTCCGCTGGAAGTTGGTCATATCGTCATAGGCGTTCCAGAGACAGAACTCAATGAAGGAGAAAAGAGTGACGGTTTTGGAGGTGTCGCCGGTATTCTTCACCTTGACCTGGTACACTTCTCCATTGAAGCCCAGGGGAATGAAGGCCAGCTGGCTGACGCGGATGCCGTTCCGTTCACCGGTGATGGAGGTATAGCCCAGACCATGGCGGCATTCATAAAAATCCAGTTCCCGTTTTACCGGCATCCAACCAGGCGTCCAGAAGTCGCCGTTATCATGCAGATAGAAGTACCGCCCGCCGTTGTCCAGGGGGACATTGTTGTAGCGGTAGCGGGTCAGCCTCCGTAAACGCGCGTCCCGGTAAAAGCAATAGCCGCCGGAGGTGTTAGAAATGAGGCCGAAAAAGCTCTCGTTGCCCAGGTAATTAATCCAGGGATAGGGGGTTTGAGGGGTTGTAATTACGTATTCTTTGCGCTGGTCGTCAAAATGGCCGAATTTCAAAGGGGTCGACTCCTTTCGGATAGGAAGATTTTATGATAAACGGGCGTTTTATGAACGCGCGTTTATTTTGGGGTATAGCTCCCGCTGCCAGGCCTGGGCGAAGCATTGGGCTAAGCGCAGGCAAGCACGGGAACTGTAATTCAGGCATGAAGCTGGCTGTGCCAGGCGAAGCATGAGTCAGGTTGTAAGAAAAATAACGGAAGCAAAATTCCGCTAATGGCGGATCCTCCAGCGTACGCGGCTAAATAGTGGAACGATTTTTCCGCTATCCTCCCGCGGGAGTGAAGAATATGGTTTCCTCAAATGAAATAGCGGAAAAAGGGTTCCGCTAACCCTAGGTTATTGCTGCTGGTACTGGCCATAGCGGAAATTGGCTTCCGCTATTGGTAGAACTTGGACACGTCTTCCACGCTCATCCCCACGGGATTACGACGGCGAGCGAACCTCCTCTACGTGGTCCTATCCTGCAAAAGTGCAGTTATTTTTGGGCTGTAGGGGTCATTGAGCGGCTTTACCTGCAAAAATGCAGTTATTTCCTGCCCATCCCCGACAAAAAGGCCGCCTTTTCAAAAATAAATGTATTTTTGCAGGATAAGTGGTGCTGGAGGGCCCTCCCCGCCTGGAATAACTGCACTTTTGCAGTTATTTCAGGAAAGTGGAGGCCGCATCGGCCTTAAACCGGCCTGCACCGACCTACACCAGCCCTGCACCGGCAGAGTCCACCTCTGCTGAAGGAGCTGAGCGCCGCTATAGCTTACTGAATTGCCATACTCTCGGCATTTTGTTAAATCGGGTTCAAACGCTCCATTTGTTCAGAGAACCGGGAGCTAAATAAGGTGTCAGCCCCGCTGCCCCGTCCGACACGACCGGATTACAGGACAAACCGGCGCAGTTGCCGCCGCGGCTTCACGGCCCGATGCTCCGGCAGGAGCCGCGCTGGATGAACTCCGCAGGGAAGCTCACGGTTTCGAAGCTGGAGCCGCTTTTTTTCTGCTGCATCCGGCTGATGGACTCCACGGCGGCCCGCGCCATCTCGTAGATGGGCAGCCGGACAGTGGTCAGACCCGGAGACAGCAGAGATGCGGACGGCACGTCATCATAACCTGCCAGCGAAATGTCTTCCGGCACCCGGATGCCGTGGCGGGTAAAGGCCTGCAGCGCCGAAATGGCCATATCATCATTGGCGCAGAACAGCGCCGTGGGCAGCTTGTCAGAGCGTGCCAGCCGCTCGGCCTCCGCATAGGCCTTTTCCTTCAGAAACTGGCCCTGCAGGATAAAGTCCTCCCGCATGGGCAACCCGTGGTGCTGAAGCGCCATTTCATATGCCTTGAAGCGCTCCCGGCCAGAATAGGTGTCCAGCCGCCCGGCCAGGATACCGATTTCCCTGTGGCCCAGGCCGATGAGATGCTCCATCACCGCCATGGTGCCTTCGTAATCCATGGAGTTCACTACGGCCAGTCTGTTTTTGTTCAGGCGGCTGCCGATGATCTCGGCAATATCGTAGTCGATGAGCACAATCGGCGCCTGAAGCTCCGCCAGCTCGCTGACCATCTGCGGATCCCGCCCGGAGCCGACAATCACCCCGCCGTCGATGCGCTTTTGCAGGAAAGCCTGCTTCACCCGGAGGAAGTCCTCCGGTGAATAAACCGTATGGATCAGCACATAGCTGCCCTTGGCATTGGCATGATCCGTCACCGCATCCACGAACCGGGCGAAATAGCTGTTGTCATAAATCCGGTTCACCTCGGGCCGTTCGGCGGTGCTTACCACAAACAGGCCGATGGTGTCCGTTCCTTTGCCTGCCAGAACACGGGCGGAGGTGTTGGGCTCGTAATGATGCTCCTCAATTACCTTCAGCACCCGCTGCCGGGTTTCCTCCGGCACGTTGGAATAATTGTTGATGACACGGGAGACGGTGCTTCTGGACACACCCGCCAGTCTGGCGATATCCTCACTGCGCATGTGCTGGAAAGCTCCTTTCGTGAACGCGCGTTTACAAGGATATTGTAACCGCTGCCGGTAGCGCTGGCAACATTTTTTTCAGACACGTGGTGAATCTGCCTGAGCCTCTTACTGCGGCCAGAGATTCTTCGCAAATCCCCGCAGCGGCATCCTGCCCGGCATAAAATTGCCATCTGGACGTTTTTGGGAAACCGTGGCATGATGATACCAGGAACGGCGGCCAAGCTTGGCAGACCGCTTGAGAACGCATACAATACCGCGGTGAGCTCTCAGGTTTCCCGATGTAGACATCCGAGCCGTCAAACCCATTGCCGTTTCCGTTCCCAACCGCCTGGATCTGTATCTGTGTCCAGAAACAACGCTCCGGCTCCATTCACCAAGGGAGGACCGTCCATGAAATGGTATCATTCCGTCAGGCTGAAAATTATTCTGGGCTTTGCCATTGTCATCGTGCCCATTGTGGTGTTCCTGTTCTACAATAACATGTACTCGATCCGGATCGTGCGGGAGCAGATTTCCAGCAACTATGACAATTTGCTTCAACAATATGTCCAAAGCACGGACCAGATGCTGAATGAAACCAGCCTTTTTTTGTACCGGTTTGTTAATGATCCGGACTTCACCACCCTCTATGCCTTCGGGACCTCCTCTAATGAATATTACCTGACCAAAATCCGCATCATGAGCAAGCTCACCTCGGGCATCGGCTATTTCAACGTTACCAGCTCCATCTTTATTTATTCGCCGGTATATAAGGATCTGCTTCTGGCCAGCTCCGATGACCATAACCGCCAGACCCGCAATATTACACTGATGGCCGATGCCCTGGCGCAAAATGGCGACGGCAGATGGCAGCTGGTGCAAACCCCCGACGGTTATGCCATGGTGATCATTGCATCCATTTCCTCCGAGCTCATCGCCGGGGTTCTGGTGCATCCGGACAAGCTGATTGCCCCTCTGCGCAACTGGAATCTGGGTCCGGGAGGAGAGGTTGCCGCTATGGACAATAGCCACACCCTTCTGTCCAATACCCGGATCAGCGCCGATATCTGGGGCCGTTATGCAGAGAAAAACCCCACCCAGAAGGGAAACTATCTCCTGATCGACGATGAACGCCTCAGCGAAAAGATGTTATTGGTGAAGGCGGATTCCCTGGCTACCGGCCTCCGGCTTATGCTGGCGATACCCGAGACTACGATTCTCAGAGGACTGCCCTTTTTCCAAAAAGCGATCTATGTGACACCCTTCGGTGTGCTCATCGTGCTGTTCATCTACTTCCTGATCCTTCAACGCATCCTGGTGGGACCCTTCTCCGCATTGGTCAAGGGGATGCGTCGCATCGGCCAGGGCAAGCTGGATACCCGGCTGCCCACCGCCCGCAAGGGGGAGTTCGCGTACGTGATGGCTGTTTTCAACGATATGGCAGACCAGATCCGCTCCCTCAAGATCAATGTCTACGAGGAAAAGCTGCGGGTGCAGCAGGCGGAATACAAGCATTTGCAGGTGCAGATCAACCCGCATTTTTATATGAACAGCCTGAACATCGTGTATAACCTGGCGGTGCTGAAGGACTACCAGACTCTGAAGAAGCTGGCTCTCCATCTGGCGGACTACTTCCGCTTCACCGTCCACAGCAACCGGCCCCATATCACCTTGGACGAGGAGCTCCAGCATGTGGCCAACTATATGGAGATTCAGCGGCTCCGTTACCCGGATAATCTGGTCTTTGACATCAGCGTCAGCGATGAGCTGAAGGCAGCGGCTATCCCTCCATTAACCATCCAGCCCTTCGCCGAAAATGCGGTGATCCACGGCTTCAAAAACCGGAATCAGCCGTTTCACTTATACATCCAAGCCCAAATTACCGGGCAAGGTCAGGAACGGGAGGCCCGCATCTCCATCCGGGATACGGGTGTGGGATTCTCCGCAGAGTGGCTGGATGAATTCGCCGGAGCCGATTGGCGGATTATTCAGGATGAGCATGTGGGGATATGGAATGTGATCCGGCGGCTTTCCATTTTTACAGATGACCAGGCAAAAGTGGTGCTGCAGAATGCAGAGGGCGGCGGCGCCGAGGTGCTGATTATACTGCCCTTGGAGTCCAGACTGGAAAAAGGCGGGGAAGACCATGTACAACGTTCTACTGGTGGATGATGAGAAATATGCAGTCAAAGGGCTGGCGGCGGGAATGGATTGGGAGGCGCTGGGGATATCGGTGGTCCTGGAGGCGTATGATGTGGGCCAGGCCAAGGAGCTGCTGTCCGAGCGGGAGGCGGATATCGTCATTCTGGATATCGAAATGCCGGGCCAGTCCGGTCTGGACCTGGCAGAGTGGCTCCGGGAGCAGCATCCCCATGCGGAGGTGATTTTTCTTACCGGCCATGCCAACTTCAATTACGCCCAAAAGGCGCTGTCCATGGGGGCCTTCCGCTATCTCTTGAAGCCGGTGGACCATGACAGGCTGTCGGAGATTATCCTGCAGCTGCTGGACAAGATCCGCTCCGAACGGGAGCTTCAGGACTACCAGAGTGTTTACCGGAAGTATTACAGCCTCTGGGAGAGCCAAAAGCCGCTTCTGGTGGAGCGCTTCTGGCAGGAGGTGATTCAAGGGCGCACGGCCTTCCTGAGCGGGAAGCTGGATGCCGCCCTCCGCCAGTATGACATCCCTCTCGGCTCGGAGGACCGGCTGTTCCCGGTGCTGATCAGCATTGAGCAGTGGCAGCAGGATTTCGGCGCGCGGGATGAGGAAATTATGGAATACGCCATCCGTAAGGCTGCCGAGGAGCTGGTGCTGGACGGAAGCCCCGGCATTGTCGTGGGGGAGCGGAACGGCAGCGGGCTGATTTTGTTTTACCGGGCTGATGCAGGGGATGCGGCGGTGGATAACGGGGTGCCCCTTGCGGAGAAATGCGGGGCCTTCATTCAATCCTGCAATGAATATTTTCATTGCCGGCTGTCCTGCTATATCGGCGGCGAGGTAGGCATAACCGGTCTGGAGGAGGCCTACCAGCGCCTTCTGGAGGCGGAACGGGCCAATGTCACCCGGACCAATAGTGTGATTCTTCCCAGCACGGAGAGCAAACCTGCAACCCGTCCCGCTCCGCCGCCGCCTCTGGCCGAGTGGGGGCTGCTGCTGGACAATGGGCGCCGAGGGGAGCTGACGGAGCAGCTGAACCGTTATTTCAGCCGTTTGGAGCGGGAGGAGCTATCCGTTGAAACGCTGCAGGCCGTTTATTTCGGGCTTGCCCACCTGTGTCTGGATTCCGCGGTAAAAAAAGGGGTTTCCCTGAGCGAGGCGCTGGATAGCCGGGAGGAGACCATGACCCTGTCGCCTGTGAAGTCCCTGGCAGCCCTGCGGCAATGGTGCGCCCGCCTCCTGGAGCAATATTGGACCGGAACGGCCGTTCACGGAGAGCCCCAGCAGCAATCCTCCATCATCGCCAAAATCAAGGAATACGCCCAGCAGCATCCCCAGGAGGAGCTGGGGAGGGAGCAGCTGGCATCATATGTATTTTTGAATCCGGCTTATCTGTCCCGGCTGTTCCGCAAGGAAACCGGCCAGTCCCTGACGGAATATGTGCTGGAGGTGAAGATCGGATATGCCCGCCGCCTGCTGGAAGAATCCAACCTTAAGGTAGGGGCGGTAGCCGAGGCTATCGGGTACACCCATTTCTCTTATTTTGCCAAGCTGTTCAAAAAAATGACCGGCATGTCCCCCCACGAATACCGCAAAAAGCACCGCCGTTTGCCGTAAGGAGCTGCGAGGAAATTAGCGGTACTTGAGCGTTTGCGAAAGCAAACGCCACTTCGTAAGCATAAGCTTATTTCGTCGCAGTCTCTAAGGCCTGCGCCGCTTCCGCTCCTGAACAGGAGGGAGGCGGTTTTTTGTTGTGTCCAGCCGCAGGTTGGTGGTCCGAGAAAACGAGGGAAGAGCGGGCAATGGGATAGAGGAATAGAGGAGCAAGAACCGAGTAAAACGGGAAGAGGAGCAGGGGGGTGAGGAGAATTGGAGGGTGGTGTTCCTGACAAAAATCTTCCCCAACGAGGGGATTGGGGCGGGAATTGTCGGAATGTGTCATGTTGATACTGGGAACTTTTCCATTTCGTTCCACGAAGTCACAATAGTGATGCTTAGGTGCTGCCAGTATATAGTTTGCGATTCGGAAGAGCCATACAATAAAGCTACAAACCAAAGCATCCCCCAAACGTGACAAAACGCTTCGAAGCAAAATTCCGGGTATCTTTGGAGGCACCGAATGAAGATGCGGCAGTTGTGCATTTTCGCATAAAAAACAAATAGAGACAAGGAGTGGTTCCCCATGGCCATGGAGCTCAAGACACCCGCAGGTGTCACCCCGGCTCCCGTATCCCAAACGGCGAAACGGAGAACCCTGCACATTCTGAAGAAATACAAGATCTTCTACTTCATGATGCTGCCGGGAATCCTGATCCTGCTGTTCAACAATTATCTGCCCATGATTGGTGTACTGATTGCCTTCAAGAACATCAATTACACAGATGGTTACATCCATAGCCCCTGGAGCGGCTTCAACAACTTCAAGTTTCTGTTTGATACCAACGTAGCCTGGGAGCTGATCCGCAACACGCTTTTGTACAATACCGTGTTCATTCTGATGAACCTGGTGATGGGCGTGGGGTTGGCCATCTTGTTCTCGGAAATGCGCAATAAACGGGCGGCCAAGCTTCACCAAAGCGCCATGTTTCTCCCGTACCTGCTCTCTTGGGTCGTCATTGGTTATCTGGTGTTTGCCTTCCTGGGTATGGAGCACGGGCTGCTCAACACCTGGCTGTTCCCCAAGCTGGGCTGGAATCCGGTGGAGTGGTATACGGATAAGTCCTACTGGCCTATAATCCTGCCTATTGTCAATACCTGGCGCAATGTCGGTTACTTCGCTGTTATATATCTGGCTTCCATGCTGGGCATCGATCCTGAATATTATGAAGCGGCCGTTATTGACGGTGCTACCAAACGCCATCAAATCCAGATGATTACGATCCCTCTGGTGCGTCCCGTCATTATCATCATGACCATGCTCCAGATCGGCCGGATCTTCTATGCAGACTTCGGTTTGTTCTTCCAGGTGACCCAGAATGCCGGCGCGTTGTACCCGGTAACACAGGTTATCGATACGTATGTGTATCAGACCTTCATGGTAATGGGCGATATCGGGATGTCCTCGGCGGCAGGTTTGTTCCAGGCAGTGATCGGGTTCGTGCTGGTACTGCTCACAAACCTCATTATCCGCAGAATCAGCAAGGAAGACGCCTTATTTTAAACCAACCTCTAGGAGTGGATGCACATGGATGCGCAGGCTGCAACGTCTGTCAATAATCCAAGGGCGCAAAAAGCGCCCAACTATACAACCGGCCCCTTGGCCATTTCCAAAGGCTCCAATATTGCCATCAATATTTTCTTCTGGATATATTCGGTTTTATGCTTGCTGCCGCTTGTGTTGATCATCATGATTTCCTTCACCGATGAAAAAACCGTACTTACCAACGGGTACAGCTTTTTCCCGGAAAAATTCAGCTTGGCGGCATACCAATTCCTGCTTGAGGATTGGGCACAGATTACCAAATCCTTCGGTGTCTCCATGTTCGTGACGATTGTGGGAACGGCTATCAGCTTGCTCATAATGGCGCTTTATGCATATCCCATCTCGCGAAAGGATTTTCCGCACCGGAATATATTCAGCTTCTTCATCTTTTTTACGATGCTGTTCAACGGCGGCCTGGTGCCCTGGTATCTGGTCTATACCCAGGTAGCCGACATGAAGAATACGCTTGCCAGTCTGATTCTGCCCCTATTGGTACAAGGCTTCTTCGTTCTGATGATGCGGACCTTCTTCAGCACCACCATTCCCATGGAGCTGCTGGAGGCGGCCACTATTGACGGAGCCAGTGAAAGCAGGGTTTTTGCCCAGATTGTGCTGCCCTTGTCCTTGCCGGTGCTGGCTACAGTGGCTCTGTTTCAGACCGTTAACTACTGGAATGACTGGTTCCTGAGTCTGGTGTTCATTTCCGGAGAAGGCGGCAAAGGAATGGTCAGCCTGCAATTCCTGATGTACCGGACTATGCTGGATATCCAGTTCCTGTCCTCTAATACAACGGCGGCGCAGGGGTTAAGTCAAAGCGGCGGTCTGGTCAATGTCCCGACAGAGACTGTCCGGATGGCCATGGCAGTAGTAGGTATTGGTCCTATCGTCATCGCATATCCATTCTTCCAGCGGTATTTTATCCAGGGTTTGACCATTGGAGCCGTGAAGGGATAACGTCCACCAAACCATGCCGGAGTATCCGTAACAGAACCTTGGTTTCCAATTACGGCTGCTCCGGTAAAATCAACATTTTTGCAAATTGGCAGTAGCTATATCCGGAAAATCCGGTTAGCATATAGTTGGACATATAAGGGAGGATAAGAAAAAAATGGCCAAATGGAAAAAAGCAGGATTGGCAGTGATGGCAGCAGCAACACTAGCGATGACGGCAGGCCTGGCCGGCTGCGGCAGTGATTCGGAATCTGGTGCAAGCGCTTCCCCAACCGATGCAGCAAAAGCTTCACCTGCAGCAAGTGTAGCTGCAACCGCTACGGCGGCGGCAGACCCGGCAAGCTCCCTGAAACCTGCCAAGCTGAGACTGGTGTACCCCGGTTCCCCTCAAAAGGACCAGGCCGCAGTAACGGAGGAAATCAACAAGTATCTTCAGAAGAAGCTGAATACGACCCTTACAATTGAGTCCTTCCAGTGGGGGCAATGGGATAACAAGGTCAACCTGATGGTGGCCTCCCGTGAAGCAGTGGACATTATGTTTACCGCCCAATGGTCCCAATATGCCGTGAATGCAGGCAAAGGCGCCTTCCTGGCCCTCAATGACGATTCCGGCAAATACGGCAACCTGCTGAAAAAACAAGGCCCGGACATTCTCAAGTCTTTTGAAGAGAAAATTCTGAAGGGCTCCCAAATTGACGGCAAGAACTACGGTGTACCTGCATTGAAGGAAATGGCTTCCCAAGGCGGCATTGTATACCGCTCGGATATCGCCAAGGAGCTGGGACTGGAAGAAAAAATCCAGGCTGTGAAAAACATCAGCGACCTGATTCCGATTCTGGAAACCGTCAAGGCCAAAAAACCCGACTTCACCCCCTTGTTCCTGCGTGACGGCGAAAACTTCAACGCCCACTATTTCGCCAACTATGACTATTTGGGAGACGGCAACATTGAAGGCGTTATCTTCAAGGACGGAGAGGAAACCAAGGTCTTGAACCGCCTGGAGCAGGATCGCTACAAGAGCACTCTGAAGATTACCCGGGAGATGTTCACCAAGGATCTGATCAATAAGGATGCCTCCACCACTCAATTGTCCACCAATGATGCCATGAAATCCGGCAAGGTATTTATGATCGTATGTCCGCTGAAGCCCGGCAAGGATACAGAAATCGCCTCCACGGTTGGTCTGGTGGGCAACCTGAAGCAGCTGGCCTTGAACACCAAAACCACTGCAACCAGTGAAACCGCTGGCTCCATGCTGGCCGTCAGCAGCACCTCCTCCGATCCGGAGCGGGCCATGATGGTAATTAACCTGCTGTATTCCGACAAATATCTGAACAACCTGCTTAACTTCGGTATTGAAGGCACCCACTATAAGAAAACCGGCGATAACACAGTTGAGCCCTCCGACAAAACCGGCGATTACAGCCCCGGCGCCGCATGGATGTTCGGCAGCCAATTCCTGAACTACATCTGGAAGGGTGAACCCGCCGACAAGTGGGATCAATTCAAGAAGTTCAACGAAGGCTCCCATTATTCCAAGGGCTTGGGCTTTACCTTCGATGTAAATGAAGCCATTAAGAACAAGGTAGCTGCTTCCATCACCATCCGCAAGCAATATGACCCGGCGCTGGATACCGGCTCTGTAGATCCTGAGAAGGTTCTGCCCGAGTACACTGCCAAGATGAAATCCTCCGCGGTAGATGAAATTATCGCCGAGAAGCAAAAGCAGTTCGACGCATACCTCGCCAAAAATAAGTAAGCTTACGGCGGCCCCGGTTCAGGGGCCGTTTTTTTGCGTTCAGGGGGATGCAGGCCTGCAGGGGGGCAGGATGAACTTGGCCCGGCGGTATGCTATCATGGCTCTATAGGAAAATTTATGGAAGAGCGGGAGTGGATGTTGTGCCAAAGCCGGGAGTGTCAGCGATTCGCCGTTACTGGATATGGTTTGCCGTGTATGCGGCCGCCATGGGAGTGTATCTGTACCTGACCCGGGGCAATGGTGTGTCCGAAGCATACAGGGGGACGGCTGCGGATCCGGCAACCTTTATGAGCGGCGAGCAGCTCCGTGTCAGCGAATTTTACCCGGCTTGGCGGAATTGGCTGTTCTTTTTGCTTACACCCTTGGAATGGGGGCTGTATGTGCTTATTCTTTATTCCGGCTGGGGCAAACGGTTGTACAGCAGGCTGGAGGAGCGCCGCTGGCCTTCGTTTCCCGCGTTTATGGTGTATGCGCTGATGGTGCAGGCGGTTGTTTTCGTCGGCTGTCTGCCGCTGCGGTTTATCGGCTACCGGATGTCGCGCTTCTATGGAATATCCACCCAGGGGCTGGTTGGCTGGCTCCGGGACAAGCTGGTGGAGTTTTCGGTTGGCGCTATTCCCCTGGCACTGGGGCTGGCCTTGGCCCTTTGGATGATCCGGCGGGGAGGGCGGTGGTGGCTGAAGCTGTGGCTGATTTCCATTCCGTTCATACTCTTCATGATGGTTGTGCAGCCGGTGTTTATTGATCCTCTGTATAATCAATATAGCCGTCTGTCCGACCCGGTGCTGGAGGCACATATTCTCAGTATGGCCGATGAGGCGGGCATACCGGCGGATCGGGTTTATGAAGCCAATATGTCCGTCAAAACCAACGCCTACAACGCCTACGTCAACGGCATTGGACCTACCCTGCGGATTGTGGTCTGGGATACGCTGTACCGGCTGGATGAAAATGAAATTCTGCCCATTGTGGCCCATGAAATCGGGCATTATGTGCTGCATCATCTGGAGTGGAGCACCCTTGGACTGATCGGCTCAGCCCTGGTGATGCTGTATCTGGGTCAAGGGCTGTACCGTTATGCGTACCGCCGCTGGGGGGAAGCCTGGGGGCTCCGCAGCCTGGGGGATCCTGCTGCCGCTGCGGCGTTATTGCTGCTGTTGTCAGTGCTGGGCTTCGCCTCTCTGCCCTTCTCCAATGCGGTATCCCGGCAGGCGGAGCGGGCGGCGGATGCTTATGCGCTCACCCTGGCACACACCCCCGACGGGGTGGTGAGCATGAATCAGAAGCTGGCTGCAACCACCTTCGACGATGTGCATTCGCCTTTATTGGTGCGCCTGTTCCGGGACACCCATCCTTCCGCAATGGAGAGAATTCATGATGCCGACCAATTTTCCCGCAGCTTCGGAAAATAATGGAATATACCTGTGCGCGCTGGCCGGCATTGGCACCGCTCCCGGCTTTATGGGGGAGTTTCACCAGGAGCTGGCGGGACGGATTGCTGCTGCAACGGGTCTCCCGGTGGAGGGCGGATTGCTGTACCCGTACGGGGAGTGGAGCCGTTCCGTCCGCAGGCAGATCTGGGAGGTGTGGCGGGATATCCGCCTGCCCGCCGGGGCATGGGAGGGCTCCCTCGGTGTGGCGGCCGTCCGCCGGGAGCTTGAGCCTGCGGCCCGGGGCAGCGGGCCGGTGGTGCTGGTGGGGCATAGCGGCGGAGGCACCGCCGCTGTGCATGCCGCCGCCATGCTGCGTGCGGCGGCGCCGGAGCGGCCCGTAGCCGTCGTCCAGATCGGCTCGCCGCGCAGCCCTGTGCCTCCCGGGCTGCGGGAGGCGACGGTCTATTGCTTTGCCTGCGGCCCCGGCGGTCGGGGCCGGGACCCGGTGTGCCGCCTGGGCAGCTGGCGGGCGGCACGGGGTAGGGGCGGCCGGCTGGGCCTTGGCCGCCTGTTGTTGCCGGGGCAGCTGGTTGCGCTGCCCATCGCCGGCCGGCACCCGGATTACTTCCGGGGCCATCTGCGCACTGCCGGAGGCGAGTCCAACCTGGAGCTGGTGTTGGACACGGTGGAGAGCCATATCCGCGGACTGTGGCCGCAGCTGTTTGGGGCAGAGGCGGGAGGGAGCGACGAACAACATGGGAGCGATGCGCAGACTTAAGGCCAACGGGCCATTGGAGCCAAAGTAGCCAAAGTAACCAAAGTAACCAAAGTAACCAAAGTGGCCAAAGTAGCCAAAGTAACCAAAGTGGCCAATGTGGCCAAAGTAACCAAAGTAGCCAATGTAATCGGAGCCAATGTGGCCAAAGTAACCATCGTAGCTGAAATTTCATATATATTTGGTGGCACGACCCGCTAAATGGGGCATTGTACTCGAAATTTCATATCTAATCAGTGCACCATGAGCCAATGTGAGGTTTTATACTCGAAAAATCATACTTAACCACCTAAATAGGGCGCTGAGTGCAAATTATACTCGAAATTTCAGCCTCAGCAGCAGAGGTGGCGCCCAGGGGAAGGGGCGAGGTTAAGGAACCAGGATGATCGTTAGGGTGGAGTGATGGCCAAGAGTCCGAGTAACACCCGTGGTCCGGCCGACACTCGAGTGAACAGAATAACGCCTGTGGTCAGTCCGATGGTCGTGTGAGCGGTGTGATGGCCCCCCACAACCCCCACACCTATTGACTGGCCCTGCCTAACATGGTAGAATAAATTCCAATTTAACCGAACGGAATAATGTGAATGTTGACCGGACCACCGGAAACACAGCTGGCCTTCACAAGGCATTTTGCTGTGTTTTTTGCATTTCCGGATTCCCCAGGGAAAGGAAACGGTGTTAGCCATGAGCGGAAAACGCCCGCTGGATTCCTCCGCCAGAGCGGTGGAGATAATTATGGCTGTTCTCGGCCTGGCTGCCGGCATCTGGCTTGTGCTGCATTGACTCGCAGGACTCCCCACGCTGTTGGAGCGAAGAACTCCCCCGCCCTGCACGGAGCGAAGGACTCCCTTCGCTGCACTAACCGCCCGACTCCCGGGTGGCTGCAGGTCAGGTTTCCCCTTCCACAAAAATTTGGGTGTCACGATGGCCAAGCCGAAGCTCATACACTTGAAGAGAAGCCTCTTACAAGGAGTGAGCAAAAATGGCAGCATGCGGCGCATGGAAATACAGAAATGTGACCCCGTCGGTGTATCAGTCGTTGCAAAACCTGGGCAGACAGTACGGCGCTGCAATACCAGGCACCCCATCCGGGCGATTTTCGCTGAAGGTGGGGGGAATCCAGGTCGGATTTTCGTATTCCTGGGATGTGCGGTCCGGAACCCTGGTACTTGTATGCGAATCCAAGCCGGTTTTGGTCAGCTGTTCTCTCATCAAAAATGCAGCAGATAAAATCATGTCGGACAGCGGTGCCAGGCCTTATTAACAAAGGAACGGGAAAACCAATCGTCTCATTCAGCCCCGATTGAAGCCGCCGGAACGGCTAGGCACTCCGGCGGTTTTCCCAGGTAGGGGGAGAACCGGATCGGCGTCCAACCACCAGCACCCGCAAAAAAACAGCTCCTCCCCGGACGGGGGAAGGAGCTGTTAATGTTAGGCTGATCTTAGGCTGGCAGGTTTGGTTGGCAAACCCTACAAGCCGGAAGCCGCCTCCGGCTCATCCGCCCAGTAGCCGCCCATGGCTTGCAGGAAGGGTTTGCCGGGCAGGTAGTGGTTGGCCTGGATGGTGCGGACGGTGCCGGTTTTGGCCCGCATCACCACGGATTCCGTCTCCGCCCGGTAGCCGGGCAGGAAGCGAACTCCCTTCAGGAATTCACCCGGCGTGATGCCGGTGGCGGCAAACAGCACATCGCCCTTGCCCACCAGATCGTCCATGGTGAGAATCTTGCGGGGATCGGCGATGCCCATGGACCGGCAGCGGTCGAACTCTCCTTCGTCCGCCGGCATCAGCCGGCCCTGGAAATCGCCCTCCAGGCACTTCAGCGCCGCTGCGGCAATAACACCCTCCGGCGCACCACCGGACCCTACATACATATCGATCCCTGATTCGGCAAATGCAGGGGCCATAGCTCCCGCCACATCTCCGCCGGGCAGCAGCTTCACACGCACGCCCATGGCCCGGAGAATTGCGATCTTATCGGCATGGCGCTCCCGCTCCAGAATGGATACGGTCAAATCCGAAACGGCTCTGCGCAGAATCCGCGCCGCCTTCTGAATGGTCACGTCCAGGGGATCCGCCAGGGAAACCTTGCCCTTCAGCTCAGGCCCTACAGCCAGCTTCTCCATATACATATCCGGGGCATGGAGGAAATTTCCCTTGGGGGCTACGGCCATGACCGCCAAAGCGCCGGGCAGGCCCTTGGCGGCCAGATCCGTTCCTTCCAGCGGGTCTACCGCCACATCCACCTCGGGACCTTGGCGGTTCCCGACTTTTTCACCGATAAACAGCATGGGGGCCTCATCCATCTCGCCTTCGCCGATGACGACGGTGCCCTGGATGGAGACGGAATTGAACATGGAACGCATGGCGGCTGTAGCCGCTCCGTCCGCTTCGGTTTTGGAGCCGCGCCCCATCCACTTGGAGGAGGCCAAAGCCGCCAGCTCCGTTACCCGTACCATTTCCAATGCCAATTCTCTCTCCATATCCAATCCGCTCCTTTTTCTCTGAATAAGAGTGTGTCTAATTGTCTTGATTTCCGATGTTTAGAACGTCTTATATTTTAATTATGACATACTATATATCAACATTTCAAGCGATATTGAAACCTATTTTTAATTATGGTATCAATTAGATATAACAATGGAACCTGGCGAGAGGTGAGTGACCTATCGAACTGACATCCCGGCAAAAGGAAATTTTGGCGCTGGTGCGCAAATCCGCTCCTGTCACCGGCGAGCAGATTGCCGAACAATTGGGCTTAAGCCGCCCCACGATCCGCTCGGATTTGGCGGTGCTGATTATGCTGGGGCTTCTGGATGCCAAGCCCAAGGTGGGGTATTTTCCCGGCGCGGCGGCACAGCCCCAGGGCGAGGTGCGGAGAATGCTCCTGGACCTGAAGGTTAAGGATATCCAATCCCGCCCCGTCAACATCAGGGAGGCTTCCACCGTGCAGGATGCGGTAGTGGCCATGTTTTTGGAGAATACCGGAAGCATCTTCGTCACCGACGAGCAGAATTGGCTGCAGGGGATTGTGTCCCGTAAGGATCTCCTGAAGGTGATATTGGGCAATCCGGGCAGCGCGGCGATGCCGGTGAGTCTGGTGATGACCCGCAAGGCCAATCTGGTTACCGTTGGGCCGGAGGAGCCGGCGCTGGATGCGGCCCGCATGATGATCCGCCATGAGGTGGAGAGCTTGCCGGTGGTGGTGGCCGTGCCGGACAAGAGCGAAATTGAAGTAATCGGCAGAGTGAGCAATTCCACCATGACCCGGATTCTGGTGGATTGGGCGGAACGGATCGGAAGGGGAGAGTAAGGTGAGAGAGAAGCAGCAGTGGATTTATATATGCTCGGATGCCGTAGGCGAAACGGCGGAGGCGGTAGCCAAGGCAACCTTGCGGCAATTTCAGGGGGGAGAAGCGAGGATCAAACGCTTCGGCCAGATCCGTCATGAGGATGAAATTCGCAGGATGATGGAGGAAGCGGCCGCAGTGGGCGGCTTTGTGGGGTATACGCTGGTCCAGCCGGAGCTGCGGGAAATGATTAAAGCGGAATCTATCCGGCTGGAGGTCAGGATTGTGGATATCCTCGGCCCGATGATGCAGGCCTACGCAGATACGTTCAACGATTCCCCCCAGTGGAAGCCGGGGCTTCTGCATGAGCTGGATGATGATTATTTCCGCAGAGTGGACGCTATGGAATTTGCGGTGAAATATGACGACGGCAAGGATGCCGCAGGCCTCCTGCTGGCGGATGTGGTGCTGGTGGGGGTATCCCGCACCTCCAAAACCCCGCTGTGCATTTTCCTGGCCCACAAGGGGATCAAGGCCGCCAACCTGCCGGTGATTCCCGAGGTAAAACCTCCTTCCGAGCTGTTCCGGACCGATCCCTCCCGGATCTTCGGTTTGACCATGAAGCCCGAGCATATGCAGCATATCCGTGAGGAGCGGCTGAAGGCCGTAGGCCTCCCGGGCGGATCGCGGTATGCTTCGCCGGAGCGGGTGCAGGAGGAGCTGCGCCACGCGGATGAGCTGATGAAAGCTCTGGGCTGCCGCATCATCGACGTGACTAACCGGGCCATTGAGGAAACCGCCGGCCTGATTATGGAAGCTGCCCGGAGGGCTACATGAAAGCCATCATCGTGGACGACGAGCAGCCGTCCCTGGATCTGCTTAGGCTGCTCCTGGAGCGGGATGGCAGAATCCGTCTGAGCGGCGCGTACAGGAAGCCGTCCGAAGCTCTGGCTGCACTGGAGGAGGCAGGGCCGGATGTGGCTTTCCTGGATGTGGACATGCCGCAGATGAACGGGCTGGAGCTGGCCAGGCGGATTCATGAGCGTCAGGAAGCGGTGGAAATTGTATTCGTTACCGCCTATGCCCAATACGCTATTGAGGCATTCCGGCGCAATGCCCTGGATTACCTGCTGAAGCCTCTGACCCCGGAGGCCGTCTCCGAAACGGTCAGCCGCCTCTACAAAAGACGCCAGCCGCAGGCCCCGCTGCCGGAGTCTGCCCGCCAGGGAGAGATGAAGGCCGTTCTGTTCGGCGGCTTCGACCTGTTGGATGCCGCAGGCCAGCCTGTAAAATGGCGGACTCTGAAAACCAAGGAAATCATGGCTTATTTTCTGGCGAAGGAAGGCCAGCCTGTATCCAAGTGGGAGCTGATGGCCGATTTATGGCCCGAGCTGAATGAGGAGCAGAGCCGCACTTATCTCCATACCACTCTTTATAATCTGAAAAAAGCTCTGAAGGAAGCCGGCAGCAGCAGCCAGATCCATTATGTGTCCGGGCAGTACCACGCCAGCTTCGGGGATATTGCCAGCCCGCTACGGGTATTCCGGGATTTTGAACGGAGCCGCCCGCCGCTTGCGGAAGAGGCTCTGGGGCAATACCAAGCCCTTACCACTCTATATCAGGGGGAGCTGTTCGCCCGGCTGGATTATCCCTGGAGCGGTCCCATCCGGGAAATGTGCTTTGGCCTGTTCAGGCAGTCCTGTATCCGCCTGAGCCGTTATTATTTGGACAAGGGGGAGCCGGAGGCCGCGGCGAAAGCCGCAAGCCAGCTTTTGGCCCAATCCGAAATCGATGAAGAAGCCCATGAGATGATGCTGGAGGTCCACTTTTGCAAAAAAGACAGAATGGCCTTGAAGCACCAGTATGAGCTGCTCAAAAAGGTTTTGCTATCGGAGCTGGGGCTGCCTCCGAAGCCGGCGGTAGAACGGCTGTATGCCGGGATGATGGAGCAGATCGGCTCGGATGCCTAAGGAAAAACGTCAAAAAAGCCGGATTGCTCCGGCTTTTTTCTATGCATAGCGGATCAGGAGGCGGATTCTACGCTTGCGCCTGCTGAGGGGGAAGCAGATGCGGCAGGAGCTTTGATTTTGCCCTTAGCCGGGTGGTCCGTTCCCTTGCGGTCGATGAAGGTTTTCAGCTCATCGGTCAGGCTGTCCTTGATTTTGGCGATCATGTCGTCAGAGGTGATCCCCTTGCTTTCAGCAATCTCCGCCAGGGATTTGCCCTCCTGCAGAAGGGTGCTCAGTTCATCCTCGGTGATGCCCAGAATAGCGGCCAGATCCACATTGCTGGCAAAGCCGCCCCGTAAGCCATGCTCCCCTCTGATGCCTTTTCCGATCTTCTGGCCGTTGGAATCGGTGCCGGCGGCATCCTTTTGCTTCGGGCCGGTGCGTTCAATCTGTTTCTTCAAATGGTCAGACAGGCTGGTTGTGAGCTTGTCCGCCTGCTCCTGGGTCAGCTTGCCCGCTGTGACCGCCTCGCCGATGGCTGCGGTTTGGGCAGACACCAGCTTCGCCAGATAGTCCTCCTCGGTCAGTCCGGCGGCCGCTGCGATTTGTGCCCAGGTCAGGCCCTGCTCCAACTGGGCGGAAACAGCGGATTCCTCCACATTGAGAAGGGTCGCGGTTTGCTTCAGCAGATCGGTTTTGCCGAAGCCCGCCAGACCGCTGCCGCGTTTGCCGAAATCGCCGCCGCGGAAGCCGGCTTCCCCATGTCCGCCGGGACGGTTCTCACGGGTGGTATCGGTAATGGAGGGGGAGGTGTCGCCGGAGGCTGCGGCAAAAACCTGATTATGTACCAGACCTGCCCCGCCTACGAGAACGGCTGCTGCCAATACACCGGAGATGATGGTTTTGTTTGCGGATTTTTTCATAACGGAATCATCCTTCCCTAATGAGGTTTATCTTGCTCCTCCAGCATAAAACCCCAACCTTAAACCCGTCTGAGCGCCTGCTTAATGTTCTCTTAAAATCCTGGCTCCCCGCAGGATACCCCCTGAAAACTAAAGGAGGTTTCGAACAGGATGGCATGGTTAGAGGTCTCTAATAGGATAGCACGGTTAGAGGTCTCGAATAGGATAGCACGATTAGTGTCTTGAATGAGAAGGCGCGGTTAGAGGTCTCGAACAGGGGGGAGTCTCAAAAAATCAGGGGAGCTGCGGCTGTGTTAGCGTTTTGCTGCCCGGCGCCCATACTGTCTCCCTTTTTAACGGACTGCAGATCCGTTATTGCGCTGGAAAACGCCTTTTTTTCACCGAACCGGACACAGGGGGCGCTATTTGTGTAAAACCAAGGGGATTTCATGCCGTGGGGGTCAAATAAGGGATCGTCTGTCCGCGCAAAAATGAAAAGTAGCCCAAATGAGGAAAATAACGGCCGTACGGTCCGCGAGTTCAACCCGTCATCGTAGAACGGCAAATTTTGATGGGGACAGCGGTGTGTTGGCAGGTTGGAAGACTTAGCAGCCTGCTCCAACTGCGCAAAAAAACCGGCCCCGCTTTTGCGGGGCCGGTCTGAATGCTGCCTCGGCAGCCTGTAAGCTCAATGAAACGCGGGGATTAGCGTGCTTGCCAGCCGCCGTCCACGTTCAGGATATGGCCATGCAGGTAGTCGGAAGCGGAGGAAGCCAGGAATACGGCAGGGCCGCCCAGGTCTTCCGGTTGGCCCCAACGGCCGGCCGGGATACGTGCAGTGATGGTATCGGTGCGCTCGGCATCCTGACGGATCGGAGCAGTGTTGCGGGTTTCGAAGTATCCGGGAGCGATGGCGTTAACATTAACGCCCTTGGAAGCCCACTCGTTAGCAAACGCCTTGGTCAAACCGGCAACGCCATGCTTGGAGGCTGCGTAGCCAGGAACCAGGATACCGCCCTCGTAGGACAACATGGAAGCAACGCTGATGATTTTGCCGGATCCGCGTTCGATCATGTGACGGCCTACCAGTTGGGTCAGGAAGAACACAGTGTTCAGGTTCAGGTTGATAACATCATGCCAGTCCTTGGCAGAGTGCTCGGCGATAGGAGCGCGGCGGATAATACCCGCGTTGTTAACCAGAATGTCGATGTGTCCGAAAGCAGCGACCGCCTTCTCAACAACACCCGGAAGCTCTTCTTCCTTGCTCAGGTCAGCGGTGATAACGTGGCAGCGGCGGCCGATTTTATTGCACTCGTTCAATACAGTGTCATCGTTATCGGTATAGGTAACCAATACCAAATCTGCTCCTGCGTTGGCAAGGGCCAAGGACATGCCGGCTCCGAGACCTACTGTACCGCCTGTGACTAATGCTACTTTTCCTGTGAGATCAAACGCGCTCATTAAGACATCTCCTTTAAATTGGATAGGGATTGTGTAAAATGTATGGAATCAGCGGATGAGCTGTATCCCTCTAGCCGTATAACGCTGGACGGTTTCGCCCGGGAGCCCGGGGTCCGTCACAATGGCCGTCAGCTCCTCCGGTTTGGCGAAGGTGAGCAGGGCGCATTGGTTGAACTTCGTGTGGTCCGCTACACAATAGCATTCCGCAGCAGCCTGCATAATAGCACGCTTTTGGCCCACAATGGCCTGGGTAAATACCGTAAGCCCGTATTCCTCATGAATGCCGGTTGCGGAAATAAACGCCTTCTGGATGTTCATGTTGCTAATGATGGAGGCGAAATTTTCGTTAATCAGCTGGTTGCGGTTGCGGTAGCCGCCAGGGACCACCAGTCTTACCTTGTCCTTCTTTACCAGCTCCCCGATAATAAACAGGTCGTTGGTGACGACGGTGATAGGAATGTTATCCAGGAGCTTCGCCATAGCCAGCGTCGTACTGCCGCCGTCCAATGCGATAACCTCTCCCGTATTCACTAGCTCTAGCCCCCGCCTGGCCGCCTGTGCCTTGGCATCCTCGTTCTTCGAATTAGGCAGGGAGTCGGGAAACAGCCCGGCAAAGCCTTCATTGGCCAATGCCGCCCCGCCGTGGAATCTCCGCAGCAGGCCCTTCTTCTCCAGCTTCTCCAGATCCTCGCGGATGGTCTTGCCGGATACGCCTAATTCCTCGCTGAGCCTGGACACGGTGGCTTCCTTCTCGGTAATGAGGATTTCCAGAATTTGCTCGTGACGCTTGATGGTGGACATAAGCTTGCCTCCGAGGAGAGAATCGGGGAAGCAACAAAATCCGCTCTCCCCCGGCAAACATCGATGTTTGAATATACTATATCACACTTCCAAATGAACGTAAATAAACCTTAATGAACATTTCAAACATTTTTTTTGCGAATAAAAGAATAACCTCCCAAGCCGAACCCGGGAGGATGCCAGTACCTATTATGCTTCAAACCCTTAGGTCCATACGGCGGATTTCCAGGAAATCAGTATTCTGCCTTAAATGACGTAGTGGTTCCACTCGCCGCGCTTGGGGTCATGAATGCGCAGCCAGTCTACAGTCAGACCGAACAGCCGCTCCCGGATTTCCTGTCCTGTGAAGGAGTGGTCTGCGTACGGCAGAATCTCCTTGTCGCTCATGCCGTCGCTCCGCAGCCAGAAGGCCTTCTGATAGAGATGGGCGGCGTCGCTGGCAATCACCTCATCCTCCGCACCATGGAGTACCAATACATCGCCGCGGATCTGTCGGGTTTCTTGCAGCGGATGGGCGTTTGCCAGGGATTGAAGGAAACGGTCGGTCAGGGTATAGCCCAGATAGTCTGTTTGCCCTGCGGCGATGATGTTCCGGTGGGCTTCCTGGCCGATGATCCGGACAATATCCGCCAAAGGATGGGCAACGGGAGCCCACAGCACCAGATGCTTCACCCTTCTGTCGCGGAAGGCGGTTTGTACGGCAACGGCGCCGCCCAGGCTGTGGCCCAGAAGGGTGACCCGGGACAGATCCACACAATCGAAGGAGAGGGTATAGTCCAGCATAATGCGGGTTTCCTTCACCAGCTGCTCCATGCCGCCGTCTCCGTAGCTTCCGGTGCTTTCGCCGCAGCCGCCGTAATCGAAGCGGACTACCAGGTAGCCGGCGTCGCTGAAATAGCGAGCTGCCTGGACGAACAGACGGTCCATGCCGATCCGGCTGCCGGTAAAGCCATGGCAGAACACAATCAGGGGCAGGGTTTCCCCTTTGCCCCCGCCAGACGGATAGTGCATGGTAACGGCCAGGTCTGCTTGTTCTGTTTTGACGATACGCTGAAGCTCCATACAAACCCCTCCATCGTGTGCAGTTCCTTGTTTGATGTCCCGAGGGACAAAGATGTGCCCGCTCAATCAGCTGATAATGGCCAGCTGCCGGGATATCTCCAGCCGCTGCTGCTTGAGGAGAAGAAGCCGCTCAATCAGCTCTTCCTGCTCCTTTTTGTCGCGTCCCCGGAGCTCGGCGTACAAATCCAGCAATAGCCCGTTCACTTCATCATACTGGCGCCAAAGCTCATCCTTTGTTTTCGCCTTCCATTCGGAGGCGATACGCTGCTCCTTTTCCTCCAGGGCCTGCAGAATCTCCCGCTGCCACTCCGGGTCACCATGCTCTCCCGCATAGTTATATAAGTCCAAATGGTCGTTGATCCATTGATTGGTGTATTGGGGATGCGTCACATTCATCTGCGCCACGCTCCTTCATTTAGCTTTGTTTATATACTTAGTATTATACTCGGAATTATTGGTATTTCAAGTGAGCGGGAGAATTACTTTTTAGTACAGCAGGATACAGGCAACAACATGTACATACAACATCAAAAGATGATATACTGTTTACCATACAACTGCACGGTGTGGAAATGCCATAGGGAGATTTAGCCAAGCCATTGGAGGTTTATGATTTGAAGGAAAAAACAGTACCTAAATATATGCAGGTCAAGCAGGAAATCCAGGCCTGGTTTCACAGCGGATTGATGAAGCCCGGGGATCTGATGCCCTCGGAGAATGAATTGGCGGAGCGTTTCGGCGTCAGCCGCCAAACCGTGAGGCAGGCCTTCGGCGAGCTGGAGGGGGAAGGCTGGCTGGCTCGCATCCAGGGTAAAGGAACCTTTGTGTCCGCACCCCAGACTGGCTATTCCGAATCTGTCCGGACGGTGGGCCTGATTACCACCTATATCTCCGACTACATCTTCCCCCATATCGTCCGCGGCGCGGAGGCGGCCCTGCGCAGCAAGGGCTACCGGCTTCTCCTGTCCAGCACGGACAACGACAAGCTGCGGGAGCGGGAGGCATTGGAGATGATGCTGGGCCAGCCCTTGAGCGGACTCATTATCGAACCGACCAAAAGCGCGGAGGGCAACCCCAATCTGGACTTGTACCTGGCGCTGGAATACCGCGGGATTCCGTATATTATGCTGAACGAGCAGTACCCGGAACTGGATGGCCCCTGCCTGAAAACCGACGATGTCCTTGGCGGTGCCCTGTCGGTGCGGCATCTGCTGGGATTGGGTCATGAGCGGATTGCCGGCTTTTTCAAAATGGACGATATGCAGGGGGTGAACCGGCTGAAGGGGTTCCGCCAGGCTTACCGGGAGAAGGGCCTGGCCATTCAGCCTGAGCTTGTAGTTCAATATGCCACGGAGGAAAAAGGGACCAAACCCTTGGAGGCGGCTATGCAGCTCCTGTCCCGGGAAGCCGGCCGGCCTACGGCTTTTGTCTGTTACAATGACGAGCTGGCGGTCCAGCTGATGGAGATCATCCGGCAGTCCGGCTTGTCCGTACCGGAGGATGTGGCTGTGGTGGGCTTCGACGATTCCAGCCTTGCCACCGCTACAGAAACCAAGCTGACCACCCTGACCCACCCCAAATCCCTGATGGGTCAGGAGGCGGTGGAGCTGCTTCTGCGGATGATCGGAGGCAAGTCGGCCAAACCCAAGGGGAAGCTCTATACCCCCGAATTAATTGTACGGTCCTCCACAAAAAAATAGCCAAAACTATAGCAAACTTGTACGTACAATTGTATAATAAAAAATGACTGAAAGGCCTGCGTTACCTTGCGGGAATTTTTTAGGGTGTGGCTGAAAACTCCAAGGGGAGCAGATTATATTGAATTTTCGTTCTAGGCAAGGCATTTTTGTGAAGGCGTACCGGGGGTACGTCAAGCAAAAGTAACGCAGCATGGGGCGAAAAGGCGATGCAAGATGCCCTCAAGCGGATTTTCAGTCAGGCCCTGGATAGGAGTGGGAGAGTTGCTTGAAAAGCTGAAGGAAGAGGTGCTGGAGGCCAATTTGGACCTGCCCAAGCACGGCTTGGTTACCTTTACGTGGGGGAATGTAAGCGGTATCGACCGGGAGAGCGGCCTGGTGGTCATTAAACCCAGCGGCGTATCCTACGATGTGATGAAAGCGGAGCATATGGTGGTTGTGGATTTGGACGGCAAAACGGTGGAGGGAGAGTATAAACCCTCCTCGGATACAGCCACACATGTGGCGCTGTACAAGGCTTTTCCGGGAATCGGCGGCATTGTCCATACCCATTCCCCGTGGGCTACAGCCTGGGCTCAGGCAGGACGGGGGATTCCGGCACTGGGCACCACCCATGCGGATTATTTCTACGGCAAGGTTCCCTGTACCCGCCCTATGACAGAGGCTGAGATTAAAGGCGCATATGAGCTGGAAACCGGCAACGTTATTATCGAAACCTTCCAAAGCCTGGGGCTGGACCCGCTGCAGGTTCCGGGTGTGCTGGTGAACTGCCATGCGCCCTTCACCTGGGGCAAGGATGCCCATAATGCTGTACACAACGCCGTTGTGCTGGAGGAGGTGGCCAAAATGGCCTTCCATACCTTCCAGTTGAACCCCGGTGTCGAGCCCATGGACCAGACGCTGTTGGACCGCCACTTTCTGCGGAAGCACGGAGCCAACGCTTATTACGGGCAAACCGGGATGATTTAGGAGCCTATGCGACGAAAACAACAGAGTAAATCTATATTCTGCGTTAGGAGCGGGAGGGAAAGGAGTGGCTTGAGGGCGAGTTTTTTGTTGGTCTTGATACCTTAATAACCCCAATAAAATCAAGGCCAACAAAACGTGTTTGAGCATCCAAGCCACCCTTTCCCGTTAGCGAGTACCGCACAATGAATATGGATTTACCAACAGACTTCTCGAGTACCAACCACCCAGGAGGAATGCTCATGAACGATGATCTGAAAAACCGGATTCTAAGCGGCCAAACCGCTCTTGGAATCGAGCTTGGCTCCACCCGCATTAAAGCAGTCCTGATCGGAGAAGATGGCGAATCCATCGCATCCGGCAGCCATGATTGGGAGAACAGCTACGTGAACCAAATCTGGACCTACGGTCTGGAGGCGGTTTGGAAAGGTGTGCAGGACAGCTACCGGAAAATGGCCGAAGAGGTGAAAACCCGCTACGGTGTCACTCTGCACAACGTCGGAGCCATCGGCTTCAGCGGCATGATGCACGGTTATATGGCCTTCGATCAGGCCGGGGAGCTGCTGGTCCCTTTTCGCACGTGGCGCAATAACATCACCGGGCAGGCGTCAGAGGCGCTGAGCGATAGCTTCCACTTCCACATTCCCCAACGCTGGAGCATTGCCCATCTGTATCAGGCGGTGCTGAACGGGGAAGAGCATGTAGGCCGGATTCATTATTTAACTACATTGGCAGGGTACATTCACTGGAAGCTCACGGGGCGGAAGGTGCTGGGCGTGGGCGAAGCGTCGGGCATGTTTCCCATCGATATGCACACGAAGACTTACAATGCGGGTATGGTGGAGCGGTTCAATGCCCTGATTGCCCCGAAGCAGTACACCTGGAAGCTGGAGGATATCCTCCCGGAGGTACTGGTTGCAGGAGAGCAAGCCGGTGCCCTGACGGAGGAAGGAGCCAAGCTTCTTGATGTAACCGGAGAGCTTGCTGCGGGAATTCCGTTCTGTCCGCCGGAGGGGGATGCGGGGACAGGGATGGTGGCCACCAACAGCGTTGCGCCACGGACCGGTAATGTTTCCGCCGGCACCTCGGTGTTTGCTATGGTTGTCTTGGAAAAGGAGCTTTCCCGGCCATACGAGGAAATCGATCTGGTGACCACGCCGTCAGGCAGTCCTGTGGCCATGGCCCATTCCAACAATTGCTCCTCGGATCTGAATGCCTGGGTGGGGCTGTTCGACGAGTTTGCCAAGGCTATGGGCCTGCAAGCCAATCCCGACCAGCTGTACGGGACGTTGTACAATCTGGCCCTTCAGGGCGATCCGGACGGCGGCGGTTTATTAGCTTACGGCTATTTGTCCGGCGAGCATATGACCCATTTTGAGGAAGGCCGGCCGTTGTTTGTCCGGACCCCGGGCAGCCATTTCAGTCTCGCCAACTTCATGCGTGTCCATTTGTTTACGGCTATGGGCGCGCTGAAAATCGGCATGGACCTTCTTTTGAAGCAGGAATCCGTTCAGCTGGATGAAATTCTGGGCCACGGCGGGTTGTTCAAAACTCCGGTTGTCGGCCAAAAGCTGATGGCTGGTGCCCTGGCTGTTCCCGTTTCCGTCATGGAAACGGCAGGGGAAGGCGGAGCCTGGGGGATTGCGCTTTTGGCCTCCTATATGAACCGTAAGGCGAAGCAGGAAACGCTGGAGGCGTATCTGGGCAGTAAGGTATTCGCCGGCAAGGCGGTTTCCTCCATTTCCCCCGATCCCAAGGATGTGGAAGGCTTCGAGGCCTTTATGCAGCGTTATAAGCAGGGTTTGGCCATTGAGCGTGCGGCTGTGGAGCATTTGAAGGAATCAACTAATCCGTAGAAAAGAGGCAGAAACATGTTGAATATGAAAACCTATGAGTTTTGGTTTGTCACCGGAAGCCAGCATCTGTACGGTCCGGAAACGCTGGAGGAGGTAGCCCGCCACTCCCGCATCATCGCCGAGAAGCTGGACGCTTCCGACGCCATCTCGGGCAAGGTGGTATTTAAGCCGGTTGTCAAAACACCGGAGGAAATCCGCGATCTTTTGGCTGAGGCTAACAATGATCCCAACTGCGCCGGTTTGATCACCTGGATGCACACCTTCTCTCCGGCCAAAATGTGGATTGCCGGCCTGTCCATTCTGCAGAAGCCCCTGCTCCATTTGCACACGCAATTTAACCGAGATATTCCGTGGGATTCCATCGACATGGACTTCATGAACCTGAACCAGGCTGCCCATGGCGACCGGGAATACGGCTTTATCAACACCCGTATGGGTGTAGCCCGCAAGGTCGTAAACGGGTATTGGGAGCATACCTCTACCCAGGAGCGGATCGGCGCCTGGATGAGAACGGCGATTGCCGTCATCGAAAGCCGCCGTCTCAAGGTAGCCCGCTTCGGCGATAATATGCGCCAGGTGGCGGTAACCGAAGGCGACAAGGTAGAAGCGCAGATCAAGTTCGGCTGGTCCGTCAACGGGTATGGCGTAGGCGATTTGGTGGAGCGGGTGAATGCGGTCTCCGAGGAAGCGGTTGAGGAATTGTTCGCGAAGTACAACGAGCAATACGAGCTGCCAGCCGAAGCCCAAACTCCCGGTGCTTACCAGGATTCCATCAAGTATCAGGCCCGGATTGAGCTGGGCATGCGCAGCTTCCTGGAGGAGGGCGGCTTTACCGCCTTCACCACCACCTTCGAAGACCTGCACGGCTTGAAGCAGCTTCCCGGACTTGCCGTTCAACGGCTGATGGAGGACGGTTACGGCTTCGGCGGCGAAGGCGACTGGAAAACCTCCGCGCTGGTTCGTTTGATGAAGATTATGGCAGGCAACGTGGGCACCTCCTTTATGGAGGACTACACCTATCATATGGACGAGGCAAATGAAATGGTGCTGGGCTCCCACATGCTGGAAATCTGTCCCACCATCGCCTCCACCAAACCCCGCCTGGAGGTGCATGCGCTGGGAATTGGCGGCAAGGCCGATCCGGCCCGGATGGTCTTCGACAGCCGGGAAGGCGCCGCGTTGAACGCCACTATCGTGGACCTGGGCAACCGGTTCCGGATGATTGTGAATGTGGTGGATGCAGTGAAGCAGGAGCATGCAATGCCGAAGCTGCCCGTAGCCCGGGTGCTGTGGAAAACCCAGCCTTCCCTGCAGGTGGCGACCGAAGCCTGGATTTATGCAGGCGGCGCCCACCACACCGGCTTCTCCTATGTGGTAACTGCGGAACAGCTGGCCGATTTCGCCGATATGATGGGCATCGAATGCGTCATCATCGACAACGATACGAAGCTGCGCGCCTTCCGCAACGAGCTGCTGTGGAATGATATTGCGTTTAAATTGAAATAAGCTGCGGAGACTTTTTCCGTGGGAAGCACCCTGTCCGGTTCAGGCGGGGTGCTTTTTTTGTGGTCCTGTTGAAATATCATATTGAAACTTGGCAGGGATGCCTGTACAGTAAGGTGGAATATGACCCCATTACACCTGTAAAGGAATGATTTTTGTGCCTATGCTGGATATGCCTCTGGACAAACTGAAGCGCTACCAAGGAATGACGCCGAAGCCGGAGGATTTTGATGCTTATTGGGAGAAAGCCCTGGAGGAAATGAATGCGGTTGACCCGCAGGTGGAGCTGGTGCCGGCAGTCTTCACCACTCCCTTCGCCGAATGCTTTCACCTGTTCTTCACGGGCGTGCGCGGCGCCAGAGTGCATGCCAAATATATTCGCCCGAAGCACACGGATACGCCCCACCCGGCGGTGCTCCACTTCCACGGCTACACGGGCCATTCCGGGGATTGGCAGGACAAGCTGCAGTTTGCCGCTTTGGGCTACTCCTTCGCGGCGCTGGATGTGCGCGGTCAAGGGGGTTTGTCCGAGGATACGGGGAGCGTGAAGGGCAACACCCACCACGGGCACTTCATCCGCGGCTTGGACGACAAGCCGGATAACCTGCTGTTCCGCCATATTTTCCTGGATACCGCGCTGCTTGCCAAGATTGTGATGGGCTTCGATGAGGTGGATGCCGGCCGTGTCGGCGTTACAGGCTGGTCCCAGGGTGGCGCCCTGACCATGGCCTGTGCGGCGCTGGTGCCGGAGATCAAGCTGGCGGCGCCGGTTTATCCCTTCTTAAGCGACTACAAGCGCGTTTGGGAGATGGACCTGGCCAAGGATGCGTATGCGGAGCTCAGAACCTTCTTCCGCCACTTCGATCCCCAGCATAAGCGGGAGGACGAAATTTTTACCCGTCTGGGCTATATCGACATTCAGCACCTGGCTCCCCGGATTCAGGCCCAAACCTTGATCGGCGTGGGCCTGATGGATAACATCTGCCCGCCGTCCACCCAATTCGCCGCCATTAACAAAATGACCGCTCCTGTGGAGCTGGAGATTTACCCGGATTTTGGCCATGAGGGGCTGCCCGGAATGAACGACAAGATTTATGCCTTTTTGCAGCAGCTGTAGGCCGTTTTCATAGTTTTATCCCGTGCAAAGCTTGCGGAATCGTCCGCAGGCTTTTTTTGGCGTTTGTCCCAGAAATGAGGCGGATTTCTCAGGAGTATGACACAATTCGGACAAAATCCTGCACAAAATTGAGAGAAGCTGAATTTTTATGGGTAAAAGATTTAAAAATACCTTGAGGCAGCCCCTGAGGCGGCTTTGCAAAACAACCTGGTATTCTCAATGAATCTTTATTCATTATACAAAAAGGAGGCTTTCTCTATGAAATTGCATATCGCCGCTTGGCAAGTCATTCTCGCTGCCGTGCTGGTACTCGCTTCAATCGGCATGGATGCAGAGCCTCCCGCTCAAACGGAGGCTGCAGGTACGGCTACACAGGGCACGGTGGTGCCTTCTTCTCTCATAAATGCTTCGGATCCCGCAGCTCCTAAGCTGGTCCGGCCCCTGGGTTCGCCAAAGCCGGACGAGGTGTCCTTGGCGGCCCTCGAACCTGTGGCTGCCGCTGCCGTTCCCTTGGCGGCCCTTCAGCCTATCGCAGCAGCGGCTGTTCCCGCTGTCCAGGAAGGAGCTGCACTCCCTGCGGTAGATGCGGCGGGCTCGGCAGTGTCGGCTCTTGCGGCAGTGCCCTCTGGAGGAGCAGGTCCGGTTTTCCGCTTTGCCGTCATCAGCGATATTCATGTGGAAGCATGGAATAAGGAGTCCCACACCAAGCTCCGCAAAGCCTTAACCGATCTGGGCACCCATGCTCCCGGCCAGGCGCTGGTGATTAACGGCGATCTGGGCAACGGACTGCCCAAGGATTATGAGACATTGGGAAAGCTTATGCAGGAGAATCCTTACCCGGGACAGGTGGTGTACACCATCGGCAACCATGAATTCTACAAGGCCTGGACGGATGCTTCGGGCAAATGGAATGAGGCGAATTTCCCTAACGGGGAAACAGCGGAAGCCTCCATTAACCGGTTCCTCCAGTTCACCGGCTATGAGAAGGTGTATCATGATTCATGGATCGACGGATATCACTTTGTATTCCTCGGTTCGGAAAGCTACCGTCAGACCGATGACAGCTTCGCTGAAGATGCCTGGCTGTCGGAGAACCAGCTGAATTGGCTGGAGGGCGTCATGGCGGAGGGGGCGGAGGAGGGCAAACCCATCTTCGTTTTTCTGCACCAGCCCCTTCCTTATACGGTGGCCGGAAGCTACACGGATTTCAACAGCCGGGCGGTGGTCCAGCATGACCGACTGAAGGAAATCCTCTCCCGTTATCCCCAGACCGTTTTCTTCTCGGGGCATTCCCATTGGGAGCTGGGTTCACCCGGAACGTTTATCCAAGACGAATTTACCATGGTGAATACCTCGTCGGTGCTGACGCCTTACGATACTACGGACAACCCCATTGCCGCAGAGGAGCGGAAAAGCGAGGGGCTGGTGGTGGAGGTAACCGGCAACCGCGTGCAGATCAAGGGGCGCAACTTCACGGCGGGAGACTGGATTCCGGAGGCCAGCTATACCGTGGAGCCATGAACAGATGAAAAAGCCCTCAAATCGGCTTCGCAGATTTCGGGGCTTGCATAACACATCACGCCTGCAGCTAGGACCATGTTATTTCTGGGCAGCGTCTAATCAAAAAAAGCAGAATAACGGATTTCCGTTACTCTGCCTTTTTGCTGTTTTTGGGGAGGAGGAGGAACCTTCTACTCCGTTTTGCTTCCGGCCAAGGCGCTGGCCGCCTTTACAAACCGGGCCAACCCCTCCTGCAATGTGGAGCGGGAGCATGCCAGGTTGATCCGCAGGAAACCTTTGCCTTCTGGGCCATAAGTGGAGCCTTCATTAAAGGCCACCTGGGCCTTGTGATACATCAGTTCCTTCAGGCCGGTTACGTCCAGCCCGAGCCCCCTGCAGTCCACCCACAGGAGATAGGTGCTTTCGGGCACCATGGGTTTGACAGCGGGCAGCTCCCGGTTGAGGTAGTCCACTGCAAACTCCAGATTGCCCTTCAGGTATACCAGCAGCTCGTCCAGCCAGGCTTCGCTTTCGTTATAGGCGGCCAGAATCATGTCCGGGCTGAAAAATCCCGTCATATGCAAGGATAGTGCCTTGATCCGGTAATCGATTTTCCGCTTCAATTCCGGGTTTGGGGTAACCATATAAGCGGCCGGCAAACCGGGCAGGTTGAAGGTTTTGGTAGGCGCAATAGTGGTAACCGTAATCTCCGCCAGCTCCGGCGAAATGGAGGCAATGGGAATATGCTTGTGTCCGGGATAAGCCATATCCGCATGAATTTCGTCGGATACGATTATAACGCCGTACTTGCGGCACAGCTCGCCGAGCTTCACCAGCTCCTCCCGCTCCCAAACCCGTCCGCCGGGGTTGTGGGGGCTGCACAATAAAAGCAGCTTGGCGCCGTCCTGCATTAGCTTTTCCAGGTGGGCGTAGTCCATTTCGTACCGGCCGTTGTGGTGCAAAAGCGGGTTGGCTGCCACCTGGCGGCCGTTCATTTTGATGACATCATAGAACGGGTAATACACCGGCGATTGCAGAATCACGGCGCCGCCGGGTTCTGTGAACAGCTCCACAGCCAGGCTCAGGGCGGTGACCACGCCGGTAACGGTGGACAGCCAGCTTTTTTGGATGGGCCATTGATGGCGCCGGGTGAACCAGTTGGTAATGGCGTCCCAGGCTTCGTCGGGCATCACAGTATAGCCGTATATGCCTTGCGCGGCGCGGCCTTCAATGGCTTTTTTGATGGCAGGCGGGCTCTCAAAATCCATGTCCGCTACCCATAGCGGCAGTATATCCGGGTTGCCGAACAGTTTCTCCGACTGGTCCCACTTGTAGGAGTGGGTATTTCTGCGGTCTGGTACTTGATCGAATCGGGAACTCACGGGTAACAGGCCTCCTCCAATAGAACAATGTATCCCTTAATCATGGAGGAAAAGGCGGGATTTTTCAAGGGGGAATCCTGTGGGGCGGGAAAGCGCCAGGGACCCGGGGGTGGACAGGAGCGCGGTTAGACAAATCAGAACCAGCCGCCTCTCACTAGTCCCACCGTTTTTCGTCTCCACTAGTCCAAACATTCCAGTCCCACCGTTCCAGCCTCTCATAACCGCTTTAATGCAAATCCGCTACCGAGCGCCGGACCACCAGCTCCGCCGGCAGCAGAATCCGTGTCCAGGCATCCTCGCCGTCCTCATTTTCCTTGTCGGCAATACGCCCGGTGAGCAGCTGCATCCCCTTGTAGCCGAACTGGTAAGCCTGCTGCGCGGCGACGGTCAGGAACGGGTCGATTTCGCCTACCGGGCCCAGATCATCGAAGCAGCAGACGGAGATATCCTCCGGCACCCGCAGGCCTTTCTTCCGGATCGCCTGGATGGTCTGGATGGCCATCATGTTATTGCCGCACAGAATGGCGGTAGGCAGGGGCTGAAGCCCGTCCAGCCACTCTCCGATCCGGGCTAGGCTGCTCCGCGGCGCATACCCCAGCTCCAGAATCCGCTCCGCAGGGGCCGGCAGATCGTTCAGCTTCAGCGCTTCCTTGTAGGCGGTAGCTCTCAGGCGGGCGCTGGATACATCCGGCGTGCCGTTCACCAGAGCGATTTCCTTATGTCCCAGCCCCATCATATGCTCCATGAGCATCCGGGTGCCCTCGCGGCTGTCCCCCAGCACCACATCGCTGCCGATGCCCGGCACCTCCCGGTCCAGCAGCACAAACGGCACACTATGGGCCCGCAGGCTTTCCAGATGGGGCAGGGAGCCATCTCCTGCAGGGGCCACCAGCACCCCGTCCACCCGGGATTTCAGTATGGTGTCAATATATTCCCGTTCCTTCTCCAGGCTTTCATCGCTGTTCCCGAACAGCACCCGGTAGCCCAGTTTGTTGGCGGCGTCCTCCGCCCCTCTGGCCAAGGTGGTGAAGAAGGGGTTGGTGATATCGGTAACCAGCAGAAACAGCACCTGGGTTTCTCGCAACACCAGGCTGCGCGCCATTTCGTTGGGTACATAATTCAATTCCTCCATGATCCGCTTCACCTTGCTGCGGGTTTTTTCGCTAATCCGTCCCTTATTGTTGATTACCCGGGACACGGTCATGGCGGATACATTCGCTTTTTTGGCTATATCGTAGATGGTTACCATGGTGCTCCTCCTTTCACATGAGTCAAGCCAATCCGGTTTCCGGGAAAACGCCTAACATCCGCAGCAAAAGCCTGCGTGCGTCCATCTCCGGACGATATGGATATGACACTTATTGTACTGAACAAAAGGATTGACAGCAAGAGGGGAAACTGCTAATTTGGAGTTATCGGTAACTCAATAATTTATACGGAGGGATATTGCAATGATCGAACAATACAGATGGCAAGGCGGCTTCCCCAAAATCGGCATCCGCCCTACAATTGACGGCAGACGCCGGGGGGTTCGGGAGTCTCTGGAAGAGAAAACCATGACCATGGCCCGGAATGTGGCCGAATTCTTCAGCTCCACGCTTCGCAATCCGGACGGAAGCCCGGTGGAATGCGTCATTGCGGATACTTGCATCGGCGGTGTGGCGGAAGCCTCCGCAGCAGCCAAGAAGTTCGCGAAGGAAAATGTCGGGTTATCGGTAACGGTGACTCCCTGCTGGTGTTACGGCACCGAAACCATGGATATGGACGCCTCTATTCCCCAGGCGGTGTGGGGCTTCAACGGCACCGAACGCCCCGGCGCCGTCTATCTGGCCGCTGTGCTGGCCGGTTATGCCCAGAAAGGTATTCCCGCTTTTGGCATCTATGGACATGATGTGCAGGATCTGGCCGACAACAGCATTCCGCAGGATGTGCAGGAGAAGCTGCTGGCATTTGCCAAGTCAGGTCTGGCCGTTGCTAACCTGAGAGGCAAATCCTATCTGTCCATGGGTTCGGTATCCATGGGGATCGCCGGCTCCGTCGTCAACGAAACCTTCTTCCAGGATTACCTGGGCATGCGCAATGAATATGTGGACATGAGCGAATTTGTCCGCCGGATGGATGAAGTGATTTACGACACTGCCGAATATGAGAAGGCCTTGGCCTGGGTGAAGGAATATTGCAAGGAAGGCCCCGACAACAACGAGCCGGAAGGGCAGAAGAGCCGCGAAGCCAAGGACAAGGATTGGGAAACCGTGGTCAAGATGGCGCTGATCGCCCGCGACCTGATGATCGGCAATCCGAGGCTTGCCGAGCTTGGTTTTGAAGAGGAGGCCAACGGCCACAATGCCATCGCCTCCGGCTTCCAAGGGCAGCGTCAATGGACGGACCATTTCCCCAACGGGGACTTTATGGAGGCCATGCTTAACAGCTCCTTCGACTGGAACGGCATCCGCTCCCCGTATATCGTGGCGACTGAAAACGATAGCCTGAACGGCGTAACCATGCTGTTCGGCTACCTGTTGACGCATTCCGCCCAAATTTTTGCCGACGTGCGCACCTATTGGAGCCCGGATGCGGTGAAGCGGGTTACCGGCTATACCCTGGAGGGCAAAGCAGCCGAAGGGATCATCCACTTGATCAACTCCGGGGCAGCGGCTCTGGACGGCTCCGGCGAGCAAACCCAAAACGGCCAACCGGTTATGAAACCCCATTGGGAGATTACCCAGGACGAAGCCGACAATTGTCTGGCTGCGACTTCCTGGCGTCCTGCTTCGACCGGGTATTTCCGGGGGGGCGGCTTCTCCAGCGACTTCCTGACCAAGGGCGGCATGCCTGTGACCATGGCCCGGATCAATCTGGTGAAGGGTCTTGGACCGGTGCTTCAGATTGCCGAAGGATATACCGTGGATCTGCCGGAAGCGGTGCATGATGCGCTGGATAAGCGGACTGACCCCACCTGGCCTACCACCTGGTTTACTCCTGTGCTGACCGGAGAGGGTTCGTTCAAAACCGTATATGACGTAATGGATAACTGGGGCGCCAACCACGGTGTTCTCAGCTATGGCCACGTAGGCGCAGATCTGATTACTCTGGCCTCCATGCTGCGTATTCCGGTTAACATGCACAACGTGCCGGAAGAGAAGATCTACCGTCCCAAGGTATGGGGCCTGCACGGAACCTCAGATAAGGAAGGCGCAGACTACCGTGCCTGCCAGAACTTCGGTCCGCTGTATAAGTAACTCGCAATACCGTCCGCTGCGTTGGCGCAGCTGAATGCAGGAGCCTCAAGCTGTAGAGGAAGGGTCCTAGCTGGCGCAGAGAAATACCCAACTGCAAAAGTGCAGCTAAATTCGACCAAATTAGTTTAAATGGGCAGCTATCCTGCAAAAGTGCAGTTATTTCGTGCAAAAAACTCCCCAATAGGCCTGGCTCAGTAAAATAACTGCATTTTTGCAGTTGGCTGTACGTAGCGGAGCCCTACCAGGAGAATAACTGCACTTTTGCATTTCGTAGCGCTTCGAAAGGAATCTCCGACTGCCCGGCACTTGTCGTATTGGAAGCAAGCTTGACTAGTTTTAAAACCAACAACACTTTAGGAGGTGCCGCATGTCTCAAGCTGTATCGGTTCGCGAGGAGCTGTGCAAGTATGCCCGGAAAATTGTCGAGAAGGGAATGGTCGTGGGGCCAGGCGGCAATATCTCCGCCCGTGACGGGGACACCATGCTGGTTTCCCCCAGCGGCTTCGCCTTGGAGGAAATTCTCCCGGAGCAATGGGTAGCCGTATCCATAGCGGACGGTTCCGTTCAAGCCGCCCCCGGTCTGCGTCCTTCCTCCGAGGTGCTGATGCATCTCTACGGATATCAGGCTAATCCATCCATTGGGGCCATGATCCATACCCATCCCGCCAACTCCATTGCCTTCGGACTCATCGGGGAAAAGCTGCCGATCATGTTTCCCGACCAGGCGGCCCTGACGGGTGAAACCGGGTTTGTGCCGTATGTGGTGCCCACTACAGCACTGCTGGCCAACGCCGTGAAAGAAAAAATCAATGAATATACCACCCTGCTGCTGGGCAACCACGGTTTGGTGGCCGTTGGCCGCAATCTGCGGGAGGCGTATTACCGGACGGAGGTTGTGGAGGAGAGTGCACGGATTTATCTTCTGGCCAAAGCTGCCGGGACACCGAAGGTGCTGACCCAGGAGGAATTGGACGAAATCCGCGCCTTGGAAACAGAAGCGTACCGGATCAAGCTTTTGCAGCAGCAGTAATTTAGAGTGAACACCCATACAAGGATTGCCGGAAGCGGATCTCCGCTGGCCAGGCAATCCTCTTTTATTTTCAGGAAAAAAGTGGCATCGACATTGGCTTCAAAAATATGGATGAATTGTGACAAAAAATATACGTTTCCTCCTCCGTTTCCCGATCATTCGGCAAATGTGAGATGCGTCACGGTTGTCCATTTTCCTTTCATCATATACTGTCCTTAGCAGGAACGGGTTGGACAATGCGACAAAGGATGTGAGTGTATGCCGGATCACGATATTCACCAGCGCCTGGAAGCTCTCACCACTCGGCTGTACCGTCTGGTGGACGAGAAGAATGGCAATCTGGTTGACCCTGGCGTTATTGCCGTCAGCCAAGAGATGGATGGATTGATCGTCAGCATTCAGCGTGCCCAGCTGCGGGCGCGGCAGCAGGATTCCGTATCCGTTCGATTAGCCTGATCGGTTCCCCTTCCCATTCGCCCGGCATAGGATATGATGTATTCCGGTATAGATGGGAGCATTGCATATGGCAGCTTCGGATTCCATGATTTTTATCTTGGTTTTATTTATTTTGCTGGTGCTGGTATTGCTTCTTTTTATGTAAATCAACTATGCGTTGCCCCTGGAGACCGACAGGTTAGCCTGTCCGGTTTCCGGGGGTTTTTGTTTTTTTCTCATATTTTGCGGCGGATTGACACATAATTTGTCTTGAAGCTCAAGGCTTGGAATGGAGGAGGTACACATGTTGGGGTGGGGCCAAATTACAATTCGAGCAGTGGGCGCTCTGATCATGCTCTTTGTGTTGACCCGCATTCTGGGAAAAAAGCAGATTTCGCAGCTCACCTTCTTCGAGTATATAACGGGGATCGTCATTGGTGATTTAGCCGGTTTTCTCTCCACAGATGTAGAGGCGGACTACATGCATGGCGTTATTGCCATGATCGTTTGGTTCTCTATTCCGTTATTGGCGGAACTGCTGGCCATGAAGAGCAAGGTGGTCCGAAACCTTTTGGAAGGGAAGGGGACGGTATTTATTAAGTCCGGCAAAGTCCTGGAGCGCAATCTCCGCAAGGAGCGTTACACTACAGACGAGCTTCTGGAGCAGCTGCGTACCAAAAGTGTATTTAATCCTGCGGATGTGGAGTTTGCCATTCTGGAGGCCAGCGGGGATTTAAGCGTCATGCTTAAGGAGGAGAATCAGCCGCTAACACCCAAGGATATCGGTCAGCATCCCAAACGAATCCGGCCGCCCCAGGCGGTGATCATGGATGGTACGGTGCAGGATGAAGGGCTGAATGCCTTGGGCTTTAACCGCCAATGGCTGGAACAGCGTCTGCAGCAGTCCGGTACCAAGGTGGATGATGTATTCCTGGCTGTGGCGGATGAAAACGGGGGCATGTATACGGATTTTTACAAGGACAATTTTAAGCCTCCCGTCAAACGGCGCAAGTGGCGCGGGCGGAATTAACAGAAGGAGGGGTTAGAATGGCCAATCAGACATATGATGCCGAGAAAAAGGCCAAGAAGCAGCAGGATTACCAGAAGCTCGCCGGGCAGGTTGCGCCTAAACGGCCGATCGGCAAAAACTGTGTGCGTGCCTTTTTTGTAGGGGGCCTGGTTTGTGTAATCGGACAATGCTTTACCTTCATCTATGAGAAATGGCTCCACTTCGACAAGGAAACCTCAGGCAACCCGACGGTTGCCACTATGATTCTGATTTCAGTAATCCTGACCAGCTTCGGCGTATACGACAAAATCGCCCAATGGGCCGGCGCAGGCTCCGCGGTGCCGGTAACGGGCTTTGCCAACTCCATGTGCTCCGCGGCACTGGAGCACCGGAGTGAGGGGCTTGTGCTGGGTGTGGGCGGCAACATGTTCAAGCTGGCCGGTTCGGTTATTGTGTTTGGCACCGTGGCAGCCTTTTTTGTGGGCTTATTACACTGGATCTTTACGTATGGAGGTTGAGCGCGATGCTTGTGGGTCGGCAAAGCTGGATTTTTGACAAGCCTCCGGTCATTATCGGAGCGGCTACGGCTGTTGGTCCGGATGAAGCGGCCGGGCCCTTGGGCAAACACTTCGATATTGCTTTTCCCGATAACCGGCTGGGGGAAAAAACCTGGGAGAAGGCGGAGAAGAAGCTGATGGAAACGGCCGCCGAAGAAGCCTTAAAAAAAGCGGGTGTAGACGGGCAAAGCGTTAACTTCTTTGTTGGCGGAGATCTGATGAATCAGATTATCAGCTCCAGCTTTGCGGCACGGACTCTGGAAATTCCCTATCTGGGCATATTCGGGGCCTGCTCCACGGCGATGGAAGGACTGGCGTTGGGAGCCATGCTGGTATCCACAGGCTCCGCGCAGTACGTGGTAGCCGGCACCTGCAGCCATAACTGTACAGTGGAGAAGCAGTTCCGCTATCCCACCGAATACGGCTCGCAGAAGCCGCCTACAGCGCAGTTTACAGTAACCGGCGCAGGAGCCTCCGTACTGGCTCCCCAGGGCAAAGGGCCGCGGGTCACTCGGGCCACAATCGGCAAGGTGGTGGACATGGGAATCAAGGACCCCTTCAACATGGGGGCCGCTATGGCTCCTGCGGCGGTAAACACCATCGAAACCCATTTCCGCGAGTTCAACCTGCAGCCGGATGAATATGACTTGGTGATTACCGGGGATTTGGCTACAGTGGGCCATCAGATTGCGGTGGAGCTGTTTGCCCAGCATGCATTTCCTATTGATAAGATAAACTTTCAGGATTGCGGCATTCTCATTTATGACCGGGAGAAGCAGGATGTCCAGGCAGGGGGAAGCGGCTGCGGCTGCAGTGCCACCGTCACCTACGGCTATCTGCTCAAGCAATTGGCGGAAGGGAAGCTCAATAAGATTCTGGTGGTGGCTACAGGTGCGCTTTTGTCCCCGTTATCCTACCAGCAGGGAGAAAGCATCCCGTGTATCGCCCATGCTGTAGCCATCGAAGGCGGAAGGGGGGATTAATGTGGATGCAATGATGTTTCTCAAGGCTTTCCTGGTAGGGGGAGCCATCTGTGTGCTGGGGCAGATCATGATGGATGCCATGAAGCTGACACCCGCCCATACCATGAGCGCGCTGGTGGTGCTGGGCGCCATTGTGGACGGTCTCGGCTGGTATGACCCCTTCGTCAAATTCGCCGGAGCAGGAGCAACGGTGCCGATCACCAGCTTCGGTAATTCTCTGGTGCATGGCGCCTTGGAGCATGCGGACAAGCACGGCTTCATCGGGATAGTAATGGGGATCTTCGAGCTGACCAGTGCCGGCATCTCGGCGGCGATCATTTTTTCATTCCTGGCAGCCCTGTTTTTCCGCCCCAAGGGATAAAAGCTGTCGAAGGCCGCAGCCCGTATTTTGCTGGTGCTGCGGTCTTTTTGTCGATCCGTTCCGCAGCCATAAACTTTACCTCAAATTAACATGTAAACGCTTGCAAACATGAATATTCCCTGCATATAATAAATTTAGGAGGCACGGGTTTACAAGGCCGTGTTTGTTAACACGACCATAAAAAGATCGCGGGGAGGATCAGAAATGAAACTGGGGATTGTCTTGCACAAGGATGACGCGCCAACCTTGGAGGAATTGATTGAATCAGGAGCCGTTCTTCTGGTCAGGCGGCGCGGGCTTTTGTGCGAGGTGGACAGCGAGGTTTATCCCGTGGTGAAATCCAGGCTGGGACGCAGTGTGGTGGTACCGACCTCATACAGCATGTTTGAAAAAGCAATATACTGACCTGTGCCGGTCGGCATTCGTCTCGTACCACCCGAAATTCCCGCTGAAGCGGGAATTTTTTTTGTTGTCTTGTCCGGGTGTCCTAACGTTTGCCAGAGGAGGAGACGATTCCTTATACTTGTAATGTGAATGAAACACTAGAAGTCCACCTCTAATAGAAAAAAATGATATAATTAGGGTATGATACGGCGCTTTTCACCGATATAAACCAACGGGAGGGTACACATGGAGGCTGTTCTGCAAGATGACCGGTCCGTACTTCAAGGACTCATATCCAATTTGGAAGCATGCATAATGGGAAAGAGCGAAGAGATCGGCCTATTGATTACCGCACTTCTTGCCGGAGGACATGTGCTCTTGGAGGACGTTCCCGGTACCGGCAAAACGGTTTTGATCAAAGCGCTGGCCAAATCCATTGACGGGGAATACAGACGGGTCCAGTGCAACCCGGACCTGCTGCCTACCGATATTACCGGCGTTTCTATTTTTCACCCCAGGAATGAAACCTTTTTATTCCGCCCCGGCCCCATTATGACCAATATTCTGCTGACGGATGAAATTAACCGCGCCACTACCAAAACCCAATCCGCTTTGCTGGAAGCCATGGAGGAGCGCCACATTACAGTGGACGGCGAGCAATACATGCTGCCGCAGCCTTTCCTGCTACTGGCCACCCAGAATCCCATTGACTTTGAAGGAACCTATGTGCTTCCGGAAGCACAGCTGGACCGGTTTATGATGAAATTCAGCCTGGGTTATCCCAATGAAGAAACCGAGGTCAGGATGATTTTTGCTCAAACGGGCGGACACCCGCTGGAGACCCTGAAGCCTGTTGCCACTGCCGATAAAATCCTCGAGCTGCAGCAGAAGGTGCGGGAGCTCCATCTGGATCAGGCCGTTGGGGAATATGCCGTCTCCATCGTACGCAAAACCCGTGAGCATCCGTCCGTCTTTTTGGGCGCCAGTCCCCGTGCTGCCATCGCATTGGTACAGGCTGCCAAGGCTTATGCCTTCTTGCAGGGACGAGATTTCTGCATTCCCGATGACGTAAAAAGGCTGGTGCCGTATGTGCTGGGACACCGGATACTCCTTCATGCGGAAGCCCGGATGGAGGGAGCCACAGTTACCACTGTGCTGGAATCCGTTATGCAGCAGGTCCGTGCGCCTGTCCGGCTGGAGCGTTGAAGATGAACGCCCGCGCGCCAGCCAGTGTCCGCCAGCCGGATCGGTCCCCGTACAAAATTCTGGTCATGCTTAGCTGCTTCGCGGCCAGTCTGATGTTTGTCCTGTTTCAGGGAGGCAAGCTGGCGCTGATGGTTTTTGTAATCGTTCTCGTATTGAACATCTATCTGGTTCTGGGCAGATGGAGCGGCATCCGCCGGGTCAAGGGACAGCGGTCCCTCAGCTCCGAACATGCCGATGAGGGGATTGAAGCAGGGAACCCCGTGAAGGTTAAGCTGAAGGTGCAAATTCCCGGCTTCTGGCCGGTTCCATACGTGCTTGTCCGGGATAGGCTCCTCCGCAAAAACGGAAGCGAATACGACTTCGAGGCATCATTGATTCCCGATTGGAGCCGCAAAGGAGAGCTGGAATACGTAACACCTCCCCTGAAGCGGGGCTTCTACAAATTCGGAGAAACCGCCTGCTCCACCAAGGATGTGTTCGGTTTGTTCGAGCATACCGGAACCCTGGAGCTGCCCGTTTCCTTCAAGGTGTATCCTCAGACTGCCCGCATCAAGGAATGGAAGCAGCTGCACCGGTTGATGAAGGGGGCCAACCATCATACAGTTACCACCAGGGCCAACCGGGAAACCACGCAGATCAACGGTGTCCGCGAATACAGCTACGGTGACCGGCTGTCCCGGATCCACTGGAATGCCACTGCCCGTACCGGGACCTTGAAGTCCAAGGAATTCGAGAAGGAATCCCTGCCTAAAACCGTGGTTCTCCTGGACCGCCAGACCAAAAGCTATATGAATGCCGACCAGTTCGAGCTGGCCGTGTCGGTAGCGGCGTCTCTCTTTCAATACGGCAAAAACCGCGAGATTAACCTGGGTTTACTCTCCGTAGGAACGGATTCCGTTTATTTCGAACCCAAGGGCTTTCAGAATGGCACCAAAAATATGATCCACCATCTTATCGAAGTTTCAGCCGACGGCAGCTACCCCATGCTCCGTGTTCTAGAGGACCGGGTGAGACTGTTTGAGCCGGGAACCTGTATGATTATTATCAGCCCCGAGAAGGGGGAGGGTATTCTCAAGACCATGGCCTGGCTTCACCAGCGCCAAATGGTGCCCTGCCATATCTGGCTGACTCCCCATGCGGAAGAGGGGGCGGAGTGGTGCAGGCAGCTGCGGACTATGGGCCACATGGGCTATGCGGTCCGCACGCTGGATGAGCTGCCGACGGCATTAAGGGGTGTGTCCAATGGATGAAGCCAATACACAGGCACAAAACAGCACCAGCGGAGGCAGAGTATCCCTTCGTGTGTTACTGACCCAGGATTGGCACCGCAAGCTGACATGCTTGTTTACTGTGCTTTTTCTGCTCCAGTTTGTTTCCTGGTTTGCAGCCGAGGAAAATATGTGGTGGCCGGAGACAGTTGCCATGGTGCAAGTATCCCTTTGGATCAGCTTTGCCATCGACATTATTCCGGGAGTGAACATGTGGCTGCGCAGATGTGTGCAGCTCTGGGCGCTGATTATTGTAAACGGCATATACAGCGGTTATGAGCCTGTAATGTATAAGCTGCATTCCAGGCAGGATTTTGGCAACTGGGTGTATGATAATTTCTGGCAGCTCCACCCCTACATCTGGTTCAGCCTCGGGGCATGGGCCGTCTATTGGGCCACATCATGGTGGCTGAAATCCCGGTGGAGAATCGGCATAACCGTAATTTTGTCCGTTCTGGTTTTCGCCGTACGAGATTCCTTCTCTACCCTGCACTTGTGGGAAGAAACCGCACTGGTCATCTTTTGCGGATTGATGCTTTTGGTCATTAGCCACTTTGCCGAGGTCAAACGCAAAAATCCGTATGGCTGGGCTTATCTGATGGAATATCCCGCTACTCTTATCGCCACTATCCTGCTTTTGCTGGGGATTACGATGATTCCGGGTACGGCAATGCCTACAATCCGCCCCATTCTTACGGATCCCTATACGGCCTATAAGCAGTGGAAGGGAGAGGAGGTTCCGGCGTACGGCAAAACCATTGCCGGTCTCACGATCGGCTCCTCAGCCAATTCATCCTCAGGCTACAGCAGGGACGACAGCAGTCTGGGAGGCAGCTTCACTTTTGATTATTCGCCGGTGTTCAGTGTGGATACCTCTCACCGGGCATATATGCGGGGTGAGACCCGTTCCTACTACAACGGAAACGGCTGGGAAATGAGCGACGGGGACAAACAGGCGGTTAACGGCCCTGTGGTGCCGGGCAATCCCCTGGCTAAGGATCAACGGTTTAATGTAAGCAAGCTGAAAACTGTTACCGTAAAGCAGACGGTGGAGCGGCTCAATGAGGATGATGCCTACCCGGTCCTGTTTGGCGCTTATGCTGTCAACAAGGTGGGGACCATCAACAATGAAACCTCCGGGGCCGAGCGTCTCAGGTGGGCGCCGCGGCAGATGGAGCTTCGTTGGAACAATTCGCGCCGGGATAATTATCCCACTTCTTATACGATTGAATCGGAGATGCCCGTTTCAACCGGAGATGAGCTTCGTTCTGCAGGCGCCTTGCCCAATCCGGCTCAATTTTCGGAGTATCTCCAATTGCCCCGGGATCTGCCTCAGAGAGTCCGGCAAATGGCGCAGCAAATTACTGCAACGGGAGCCACCCCTTACGACAAAGCCATGCTGCTGGTGCAGTATTTGCAGACCTCCTTCCCGTATACCAATGAGCCTCCCACCGAGCTGGGGAAAAGCGGTGACTTCGTAGACCGGTTCCTGTTTGAAATTAAAGAGGGCTACTGCGACTACTTCTCCTCGGCAATGGCGGTAATGAGCAGGACCCTGGGCATTCCGTCCCGTTGGGTGAAAGGCTACACTGCGGGCCAGCAGGATATCCAGGATCCGTCCTTCGGGGAATTTCCGGTGGACGGGACGGACGATGGAACCGGTTCGGGCTTATACACCGTAAGAAACTCGGATGCCCACTCTTGGGTAGAGCTGTACTTCCCCGGCTATGGTTGGATTCCTTTTGAGGCCACGTCAGGCTTCGCTTTGCCGGCCTTTACGCCGGCTTCGGAAACCGCACTGCCTGATCTGGCTGCAGATCCGGTTGATGGCACAGCTGCAGGCGAAACAGAAGCAACCCCGGCAGCAAACAAAGGCAATCCCTACCTTGTTGCCGCTATCGTGGCAGCAGTTGTTCTTCTGACCGGCGCAGCAGGTTGGTGGTACCGCAAGAAAATTCTCGTCTGGGCGAAAAAAAGCAGGCTGCTGGGTGTAAAACGCTCCTACAATCCGGATCAGCGGATTGTCAGCGAATACGCCCGGATGCTTAAGGTCTACCGACGCAGAGGAGTCCCCATCCACGAGTATGAAACAGCAAGAGAAACCATCGAGCGGCTGAAGCGCAAGGACGTATGGCTGTCCAAGGATCTGGATGACCTGCTGACGCTTTTCGAAAAAGCCAAATACAGCCCACGCCGGGTCACCGACGAGGAAAGCGGCCGTGCCATCCGCATCGTCGACAAACTAAAAAAAGCCACCTGATACACTTTCCCATCAGCAATCACGAGAGTACCTACCCTGTTTCTCTACACTATCAGCGTTACTCAAACAAAAAGCCAGCAGATGACCATAGGCAGCCGCTTTCATCCCGCCAGGGAAATGAAAGCGGCTTTTTATTCCAATGACGGGTGTACACCATTACCACACACCCCGGCTCATCGCCCCGGCTCATCGCTAAGCGTATTCAACCTGTGGTAATTCAGTGTCTCACATTTGGACACCCCCAAATCCGTAAGCCTTTCCTCTTCCCAGGGACACGGACTTACTTTGCTTTCACCTCCTTGTCGTCTACTCTCCCCTTTACTCAGGAAGTGTGACGAAAATGTCTTTAACAACAAAAGCTGTAGCGCAATTTCGCATCTGCAGGAGAATCGGTAATTAATCATAAGAAAAAGGCTAAAGCGAAGAAACGGAGGTTCAGGGGGATATGAAAACAAAAAAAAGAGCTTAGGGAGTGGGAGGAGTCAAAAGTAGAGTGGAGCAGCGCAAGGAAGCAGGGGTGTAGAAAACGGGCAGGAAGAATCAGAAAAAATTTGGGCCGCGAAGATGGAGGAGAAAGGGATAAAACGGGGGAAACCTATGTACAAAACTGGGAGACCGTTGGCAGGTGGCCCAGGACTGAAAAGGAGTAATAATTGAGCAAGGAAAATTATCAATAAAAGCTTGCAGGGCGGGCACACATGAGACTGATTTCCCGGAAGGGAGATAAACCAGCAAGTATCAGATTCATACGGCAGCAGAATTCGTTCAAGTATTGCTGCCGGTACTTGGCGCCAATACCAAAGAAGGTGCTATTTATCCAAGTGCCGGCTTGTTTGACAATGGACCATCCTTTTTTATGCTTACGGGGACCGTAACGTCTAATTTCACGGGAAGCTGCCGGGTTCCCCTGTACAGTTATGTAGTCGCAGAAATCTGTGATCACTTCCATGGATGGCTCAGCCCCTTGGTAATCGGAAGCATCCAAAACTTGCATTTGAACACGGGAAATTCCGCTCTCCTCGGTCAATGAAACGCCAACGAGCACGGACGCGGTAGAGGGAGGTGTAAAGTAACCGACAGCAACGTCCCAACTGGCTAACGTAGCGCTGTGGGCAAGCACATGTCCAGAAAGGCGCAGCATCCCTTCATCATGAGACATAGCCTCACGGATAGCATGAAGCATACTCCAGGCAGTTTTGTAGGTAACGTGAAGCAGCCGCTGTAAGGAAACCGCGTTGATGCCAACCGCAGGGTTGGAAATACAGCGAATGGCAGTAAACCATTTGGTTAAAGGCGTACGACTCCGCTCCATAATGGTGCCTGCGGTTAAAGAGGTTTGATGTCTGCAGCAGGCACATTCGAATAGAGGCTGACGCCGGGTGGTAATGGTATAAGCATGGCCATGCCCGCAGTATGGGCACACAAACCCGTTGGGCCATTTAAGTTGGTACAGATAGTCCAAACATGCTTGTTCGGAGGATTGGAGCAAATCTAACCATTCATTTTCTTCCGTTGTTACTGGGGAGGGGGCAGTGCTGAATTTTAACTCCAAATCGTTTTTCATTATCATGCCCGATTGCATGCTATTTTCCTCCCCAACCAGAGAACTTATGTTCCTATTATACCAAACATACGTTCTTGTTTCAAGCTCTTTTTTTGTGAGCGGGATCGGTAGAAATAGGTGTTAAGTAGTATGGTGTGAAATTAAGGTAATCCTGAGGGAAGGGGATAATAGACGACAAGGGCTGGAATAGGCACTAAGGGAGTGCCCCAGCATACAAAAATCCGGGTACAGCAAGGTTCAGCTGCGACATGAATATGGGTACTGCGCTGTTTTTTCCATGATCAGGAGAATCCTTTTTGCATCAAATTGAAGAATTATGGTATAGTTTCTCCTATAGCTTGTATGGAATTTTGAGGTGATTATCGGTTGTTTAACAAGTTGAAGCCGCAGCTTGCGGCCAATTCCATTTTCGAAGTTCCGCTGGAGGAATTGTGGAAAAGGGGAATCCGGGGAATTATCACTGATCTGGACAATACGCTGGTGGGGGCCAAGGTGCCGCTGGCTACTCCGGAGCTGGTGGACTGGTTGAAAAAGGTGCAGGACAGAGGCTTTCAAGTGGTGATTGTCTCCAATAACAACAAGCTGCGGGTGAGCGCTTTTGCTGACCCTATTGTTGTTCCGTATATATCCAGTGCGAAGAAGCCGATGAATGCCGCCTTCGTCCGGGCCATGAAGCTGATGCAGCTTGGTCCGGAAGCGACTGCAGTGGTGGGGGATCAGATGCTGACGGACGTGCTGGGAGGCAACCGCCTGGGGCTGTACACGATTCTGGTGGCGCCGGTTGCGGCTGCCGATGAGGGCTTTTTTACCAGAGTGAACCGGGTAATTGAGCGAGTGGTCGTCCGCTTCATGAAGCAATAAGAATATTGGGGGAACGGTATGTTCGACACAGATGAAGTCTTACGCTGCGAAGGGTGCGGAGCTGCCCTGCAGGTGGAGGACCCGGGGGCCATCGGGTATATCCCGGAGGCGGCCTTGAACAAGATTCCGGTGGTTTGCCAAAGATGCTTCCGGATCAAGAACTATAATGAAATGTCCAGTGTTACACTGAATCAGGATGATTTTCTGAAGATGCTGGGCTCCATTGCCAACAAAAAGGCGCTGGTGGTCCACATTGTGGATGTATTCGACTTCGAAGGCAGTCTTATTGGCGGGCTCCAGCGTTTTATCGGGAACAATCCCGTGCTGCTGGTGGTCAACAAGATTGATTTGCTGCCCAAGGTCAGCAACTGGAACCGCATCCGCAACTGGGTGCAAAAGCAGGTCAAGGAAAACGGCCTGAAGGTGGCGGAGACTGTATTGGTCAGTGCCAGGAACAACCAGGGGTTCGACCGGGTGATTGAGTTGGTGGGACGTTTGCGTGAAGGTCGGGATGTCTATGTGGTAGGCGCCACCAATGTGGGCAAATCTACCTTTATTAACCGGCTGATTCGGGATTACAGCGATTTGGGGTCCGAGTTGACGGTATCCCAGTATCCGGGTACAACTCTGGATCTGGTGGAAATTCCTTTGGAGGATGGCAAGTCCGTTATCGATACACCGGGCATTGTATACCGGCACAGGCTGACGGAGCTGCTGCCCAAGCAGTATTTGAAAACAGTGCTGCCGGACAAACCTCTGAAGCCGATGATTTACCAGCTGAACGAGGGACAGACGCTGTTCTTTGGAGCATTGGCCCGGTTTGATTTTGTCGCTGGGGAACGGCAGTCCTTTACCTGTTATGTTTCTTCTGGCGTCAAAATTCACCGTACGAAGCTGGACCGGGCGGACGAGCTGTATGCCGAGCATAAGGGCGAACTGTTGACTCCTCCCGTGCTGGAGGATGTGGAAGCCCTTCCCACCTGGGTAAAGCATAATATCCGGGCTAAAGCCGGTGCGGAGACGGAAGTGCTTATCTCCGGGCTTGGCTGGATCACAGTGAACAATAAAAACGGCGCAGATCTGGTGGTTCATGCCCCGCGGGGGGTTAAAATCGCCGTCCGCACTCCGGTTTTGTAAGAATCTGCAGCTAAGAGAGGGTTGGCTCATGGGAGAAGAGAGAACAGGCTGGGCAGAGGGGATTCTCAATACGAAAACAATTCTATTCGGCGTCTTCGGCGACCCGGTGGGCCATTCCAAATCCCCATTGATGCTGAACCGGGCATTCCGTGAGGCCGGCATCAACGGGTCTTACGGGGCCTTTCATATTCTGCCGGGAACGCTGCAGGCTGCGGTAGAAGGGATTCGCGCTTTGGGGTTCCGCGGGGTGAATGTAACCATTCCCCACAAGGTAGAGGTGATGAAATATCTGGACCGAATTGATGAGGCTGCACAGGCCATCGGTGCAGTGAACACCATAGTCAATGAGAACGGCGTGCTGACCGGCTACAATACGGACGGGATCGGATATGTCCGGTCTCTGAAGGAGGAAACCGGCGTGTCCCTGGCAGGCAAGGAGGTTTTGCTGCTCGGTGCAGGTGGGGCTGCCCGGGGGATTGTCTATGCCTTGGCAAAAGAAGGGGTGGCGAAGATTGTTATCGCCAACCGGACGAAGGAGCGCGCCCTGGAGCTGGCACGGGATATGGCTACTCATGTGGCTACAGAGGGGATCGGCATCAGTGAAATTGAAGCCTTTATGGACCGGACGCAGCTGGTGATTAATACAACCGCCGCGGGAATGCATCCCAATGTGGATGAGCTGCCAATGGACCTTGATCCCTCCCTTCTGCATCGGGAGCTTACTGTAAGTGATCTTGTCTACAATCCGCGAATTACTGCTCTCCTGAAGCATGCGGCAAATACAGGGGCGCAGATTCACAGCGGCTTGGGCATGTTTGTTTATCAAGGGGCGTACGCCTTTGAATATTGGACTGGTCGGCCCGCGCCTGTAGGGGCTATGCGGGCTGCAGTGGAAGAGGCTTTTGGAAGTTGAAATAATAAACGAAATCATTTGATATGAGAATGTGGAGGAGCAAGCATGCTTACAGGAAAACAAAAAAGGTATTTGCGGTCGGAAGCCCATCATTTGGACCCGATCTTTCAGGTTGGGAAGGGCGGCGTCAACGACCACATGCTGAAAAGCATCAGTGAGGCGCTGGAGGTCCGGGAGCTTCTGAAGGTATCCATCCTCACCAACAATACGGATGACAAGCATGAGGTGGCAGAGGAGCTGGCACAAGGAACGGGAGCGGAGCTTGTTCAGCTTATCGGCAAAACCGTTATTTTGTACAAGGAATCCGCGGAAAACAAGCGCATCGTGCTTCCGCGGTAATCCGAGGGGGAATCCGGCATGCGGATCGGCATTATGGGCGGCACCTTCGACCCTATCCATATGGGACACTTACTGGCGGCTGAGCTGGCCAGAGAGGCGGAGCAGCTGGATGAGGTATGGTTTATGCCCGCCTTTGTTCCACCCCACAAGCAGAATGGAGCTGTGGCGGAAGCGGAGGACAGGCTGGCCATGTCCCGGCTGGCTGTGGAGGGGAATCCCCATTTTAGGGTGACGGATATTGAAATTGCCAAGCATGATACGTCTTATACGATTGATACGGTGGAGCTGCTAACCTCGCAGTATCCGGAGGACAGCTTCTGTTTTATCATCGGTGCTGATATGGTCATGTATTTGCCTCATTGGCGGCGGATTGACGAGATTGTCCGTCTTATCCGTTTTGTGGGACTGGCAAGGCCGGGTTACACCCTGGCTTTGGAGGAGCTCCCGGAAGCGATCGCAAGCCGGGTGACGTTAGCGCCAATGCCGCTGATGGAGCTGTCTTCAACGGAAATCCGCAGGCGGCTGAGTGTCGGACAGACAGTCCGGTATATGGTGCCTGAACCAGTGCGGCTGTATATGGAGGGAAAAGGACTTTATGCCTAACGATCAACTGATGGAACAGGTCAAAAGCCAAATGCCCGCCAAACGGTGGTCCCATACCTTGGGTGTCATGGAGTCCGCTTGTATATTGGCTGAGCGTTTTGGCGCCGACCGGGAAAAAGCGGAGCTGGCGGCATTGCTGCATGACTATTGCAAATATTGGCCGGTGAACAAGCAGAAGCAGGCTTTGCTGGATCATGATGCAGCGGGAGATTTGCTGGATTACGAAGCTGCATTGTGGCATGGACCGGCAGCCGCGGTTGTACTTCCTGCGGAGACAGGAGTTACGGATGCGGAGGTACTGGACGCCGTGCGGTGGCATACCTCCGGCCGGGAGCAGATGACCCTTTTGGACAAGATCGTCTGTTTGGCGGATTATATCGAACCTAACCGGGATTTTCCCGGTGTGAATAAGATCCGGCAATTGGCTGAACATAGTCTTGAGAAGGCGCTGGTGGCCGGGTTCGATTCTACGATTTCATTTTTACTGGAGAAGGGGCAGCCGATCTATCCGTTGACGGTTTTGTCCCGCAATGCCTTATTGCATGATTGATAAACACAGGGGAGGAATAAATGAATGAGTTTACAGCCGGAAGCCGTGATGTCCTTGGTAATGGATGCTGCGGAGGATAAAAAAGCGATGAATCTGGTTGCGTTGAATCTGGAGGGGCTGTCGATGGTGACGGATTATTTCGTAATCTGCCACGGCAATTCGGAAACCCAGGTTCAAGCCATTGCCACCGAAATCCGCAAACGGGCCGATGAGAAGGGTGTTACGGTTCGGGGGATCGAAGGTGTGAATACAGCCAGATGGGTGCTCGTGGATCTGGGTGATGTAGTGGCCCATGTTTTCCATAGGGAGGACCGTGAATATTACAATATCGAACGTCTGTGGTCCGACGCGAAAGTGGTTGAGCGGGTATGACCGTGAACTTTCAGGCCGGAACGGCGGTTACGCTTCAAGTGGCCAGGGAAAAGGCGCCTTACGGTTATTTTCTGACAGACGGCAGCCAAGATGTGCTGCTCCATTATACGGAGGTTGTCGGCACCATCAAGCAGGGAGAGCAGCTTGAGGTGTATCTGTTCCACGATACGGAGGACCGGCTGGCGGCAACCATGCGCCGGCCCCGGCTGCTGCTGGGGGAAATGGGTCTACTGGAAGTAACTGATATCCATCCCCGTTTCGGCTGCTTCCTGGACATCGGTATTGGCCGCAACCTGCTGCTGCCGTTCCGGGAGCTGCCTGATCTTCAAGAGCTGCGTCCCCAGGTAGGGGACAAACTCTACGTGGTGCTGGACCATGATAAGCAGGGCCGGATGCTGGGCCGCATGGCCGGAGAGCGGGAGTTCGCGGAGCTGGTGTTCCGTGCACCCGAGTCCTGGATGAACCAGTGGATGGACGCCCGGGTGTACAAGCCCTTGCAGGACGGAACCTTCGTTATTGTGGAGGGTGGTGTGCTGGGTTTCGGAGCCTTTGGCATGATCCATGCTTCTGAGCGTCCGCGGCTTTTGCGGGTTGGCGAGGAGGTAAAGGTCCGGGTGACCCACGTCCGCGAGGACGGGCGGGTGAATCTGTCGATGAAGCAGTTGAAGCAAATCGGCCGAGATGAGGATTCGGAGCGGATTATGGATATGCTCCGGCAGCGGGAAGGCGGCGGTATGCCCTATTCGGACCAGACGCCGGCGGATATTATTGCCAAGCGCTTCGGCATCAGCAAAGCGGCCTTCAAACGGGCCTTGGGCAAGCTGATGAAGGAAGGGCTGGTTTACCAGAAGGAAAACTGGACCTACTTGAAGCAGGAAGCCGAGAAAGGTCCTGACGAGGCATGAGCTACGGCAAATTTGCGTTTGTTTATGACCGGCTGATGGAGGATATGCCCTACGGGGATTGGATCGCCTTTGCCCTGGAGGCCTTCAGCCGGAATGGAATGACGGAGCCCGGAGGAGCCGGGAGCAATGGGGCAAGCCCGGTTGTAGTGGATTTGGGCTGCGGAACAGGCAGCATCGCCATTCCCTTGGCTCTGCAGGGCTGCCGGGTTTACGGCATCGATCTGTCGGAGGAGATGCTCTCCATTGCCGAGGACAAAAGCCGGGAGCTGCTGTCCGGTCCCCGTGGTTCCGTGCCTGGGCCGGTTTGGCTGGCTCAGGATATGCGGGAGTGGGAGCTGGACGAAAAGGCGGATGCGGTGGTTTCCTTTTGCGACTGCCTGAATTACTTGACGGAGGAAGAGGATGTAGCTGCTGTGTTCAGCCGGACATTCGCCGGGTTGAAGCCGGGCGGAGTGTTTCTGTTCGATGTGCACACAGAAAAAACATTGCTGGATTACGCAGAGAATCAGCCTTTTGTGTATAACGAAGAGGATCTGTCGTATATCTGGGAGTGTGAGCTGGATGAGGAGCTTCGGCTGATCCGGCATGATCTGGCGTTTTTTGTGAAGGAGCCGCAAGGCTGTCTTTACAGCCGCTTTGACGAGACGCATGAGCAGCGGGCTTACCCGCTTAAGCTGCTCCGCAGCCAGTTGGCTGCTGCCGGATTTGCCGATATCCGGGTATGCGCCGATTTCTCGTGGCAGGAAGCGGACGAATCGGCCACGCGGGCGTTTTTTGTTGCAGTGAAGCCGGTTTAATGAAACCTGATAAAGCCGCCTCTGTTGCGGCACTGACCCTCTTTTTTTCGTCAGGGGGAGTGCTGTGCAGGGGCGGCTTTTTTGTGCGGGTAAAAGATGTGGGTGTGGGTTAAGCCTGGTCTGCCTGGTCCGGGAAAGCAGCGGCGAAATAACGGCCCCAGTGGGGGCGGCTGCCGTCGGCATCGGTAAAATCGTATTCCTCCGACAGCTCCCAGGTGCTTAAGGAGCGGCCGTTTTTCCGGGCAACCTGGGGATCGGAGGCTAACGCGGCCACTGCCCTGCCGATATACGCCGGAGTTTCCGAGGCGATAAAATGAGGGTCCTGGGCGGCCGCATCCCGCCAGTTGGCTTCCGTGACGCCAAAATGGTCCAGCATGGCCTCGGAGCGCAGGAAGCCCGGGGTAAGGGAGAGTGCTGTTACTCCGTAGGGCTTCAGCTCTTCCGCCAGCCCTTCGGCAATGTGGACGCCGGAAATTTTGGCCAGGCTGTAAAAGAGGCTGCCCCGGAATTTGTAGCCTACGCCATCTGTAATTTCGATCAGCAGCCCGCTGCCTGCTGCAGCCAACAAAGGGGCGCCGTAATAGGCGGATATCAGGTGTGCGGAAACGGCTTGCTTCTGCATTTGGAGCCCATGAGTCAGGCTTTGCTCCCAGAAGGGTCTGCTCCATTCCATCAGCATATCACCGCCCCAAATATCATTGATAAGGATATCCAGCCGCCCGAACTGCTCCTGCTTCACCCTGGCGAACAAGGCTTGCGTTTCCTCAGGCACTGTAAGGTCGACCCGCACCGGAATGCCAAGCCCGCCCCGGGCGGTAACCCCCTCCGCCGTTTCCTCAATGGTCTCCGGCCGCTGCATGGGGGATGGATTCCCTCTGGTGCTTCTGCCTGCCACATATACGGTGGCTCCTTGCTCCCCTAACGCCAAGGCGATGGCGCGTCCTGCGCCGCGGGTGCCTCCGGCTACTACTGCAATTTTTCCCTCTAATGTGCCCATTCGGATCCAATCCTTTCCTTTGTTGGTACCTTCGAAGTTTATGCTACCACACCAATTAAGACATCCTTTGTCATATTAATGTGGTATCCTTAAAGGAAATCATGTGCGGATGGCGGGAGGTTCATTCTATGCGGGCAGACCGGTTGATTCAGCTGCTGGTGCTTCTCCAGCAATCAGGGAAATGGACGGCCAAGGAGCTGGCAGTCAAACTGGAGGTTTCCGAGCGTACGGTGCAGCGGGATATGGAGGCTTTGTCGATGGCAGGCTTTCCTGTATTGGCGGACCGTGGCGCCAACGGCGGATGGTACCTGCAGGAGGGCTACAGAAGTCTCTTAACGGGGATGAGCCGCAGCGACATTGAGGTGCTGCTTATGCCGGAGCTTGCGGCAAGAGGGGGAGACTCCCGGTGGGGGGAGGCGTTCCGGCGGGTATCCCAAAAGCTGCTGATGGCGCTGCCGCAAGGCTGGAGGGAGCAGGCGGAGCTGGTCAGGCGCCGGATTCTGGTAGACGGCGCAGGCTGGTATGCCCGGACCCCCGATGCCCAGGAAGCCGTGCTTGCCGTTCTGCAGGATGCTTTGTGGGCCGGCAAAAAGACATCGTTCCGCTATGGAGCCACTGGCGGTGGGGAAGAGATGGCGGACCGGATCGTCAGCCCCTGCGGCCTGGTGGTTAAAGGCACCGTCTGGTACCTGGTAGCCGCACCGGAGCAGGCTGGGGATGATAGGGGCAGCGAGGGCGTTGGCGGTGAAGGTCAGGGCGGCCCTGTGGCTGCAGAGTCACTGCGCACATACCGGGTGTCCCGCATCCGGGAGGTTCGTATGACGGAGCGGGCCGCGGCGGAGATTCCGCCGGATTTTAACCTGGCCGCCTATTGGGAGGCCTCCCTGGTGCGGTTCCGGGAGCAGCTTCCGGTATATCCCGCCGTTGTGGAGGGGGAGCCGGAGGGCATCCGGCAGCTTGGGGAAACCCGCTATGTCCGGCTTCTGCGGACGGAGGCTGCTGAGGGCGGGCGGCTCCTGGCGCAGGTGGAGTTCAACACAATGGAATCTGCCGCCTCCATTGTGTTGGGCCTGCAAGGGGCGGTGAGGGCGGTGGAGCCGGCGGAGCTTGTGCGGGACATCGCCGTCAAGGCTGCGAGGCTGGCAGAGCTGCACGGGGGGTGACGTGCGCCCTGCTTCTTGACAATGATGGTCCAACAATCATATAATTTCACCATATATGCACAATTTGCTGAAAAAAAGGCTTGGAAAAGGAATAGTAGCGTACGGGGAGACATTACAGAGAGCCGGAAGCGGTGGAATCCGGCATGTCGCGCCTCTGGCGAACTCGCCTTGGAGCCTGGAGGATGAGGGGAACGGCTAACGACAGATTGTTTGTTGTCCGGCGCCTTAAGTCCGACCGAAGTAAGCCCGCGTTAAGGGCTGATGAAGTGGGTGGGCAAGGGTTTGCGGCGGATAAGCCGACAGCCGGGCCCATCAAGCAGGGTGGTACCGCGGGAAGCCGATGCTCTCGTCCCTAGCAGGTTTTTTATGCTGGAGGCGGGGGCTTTTTTGCGCAAGAATGGTTGAAAACAAGGATTGTCCACGGAATGAAAAGCGGGAGGAAGTTGGCTATGGCAGAAGAAGTGAAAGAGAGCAAGGAAACGGGATATAACCCCCAGGTGCTGGAGCCCAAGTGGCAGGCGAAGTGGGATCAGGAAAAAACCTTCAAGGTGCTGGAGAACAGCCCTAAGCCAAAATTTTATGCGCTGGATATGTTCCCCTATCCGTCCGGAGCCGGGCTGCATGTGGGCCATCCGGAAGGATACACGGCTACCGACATCGTTTCCCGCTACAAGCGGATGAAGGGCTTCAACGTGCTCCATCCCATGGGCTGGGACGCCTTCGGTTTGCCGGCGGAGCAATATGCGCTGGACACGGGGAACGACCCCCGGGATTTCACCAAGAAGAATATCGAAACCTTCAAGCGGCAGATCAAGTCCCTGGGCTTCTCCTACGACTGGGACCGGGAAATCAGCACCACCGATCCGGATTACTACAAGTGGACCCAGTGGATCTTTATCCAACTGTATAAGATGGGCCTGGCCTATGTAGACGAAGTGCCTGTAAACTGGTGCCCTGCCTTGGGCACGGTGCTGGCCAACGAGGAGGTCATCGACGGCAAAAGCGAACGTGGCGGCCACCCGGTCATCCGCAAGCCCATGCGCCAATGGGTGCTGCGTATTACCGCCTACGCGGAGCGTCTCCTGGAGGATCTGGAGGAGCTGGACTGGACGGAAAGCATCAAGGACATGCAGCGCAACTGGATCGGCAAGTCCAAGGGAGCCGAGGTGCGGTTTGCTATCGACGACGTGGCCGGTGCCGAGCTGACGGTCTTCACCACCCGCCCGGATACCCTGTTCGGCGCCACCTATTGTGTGCTGGCTCCCGAGCATGAGCTGGTTGCCAGGATTACCACACCGTCGCAGGAAGCAGCGGTGAAGGAGTACCAGGACAAGGCCGCCCGCAAAAGCGATCTGGAGCGGACGGATCTGGCCAAGGACAAAACCGGCGTGTTCACCGGCGCCTATGCCGTTAACCCGGCAGACGGACGCAAGGTGCCCGTCTGGATTGCCGACTACGTGCTGGCCGGCTACGGCACCGGCGCCATTATGGCGGTTCCTGGCCATGATGAGCGGGACTACGCCTTCGCCAAGCAGTTCGGCCTGCCCATTGTGGAAGTGGTACAGGGCGGCAGCCTGGAGGAAGCGGCCTACGCTGGGGACGGCGCCCATGTGAACTCCGGCTTCCTGGACGGCCTGGCCAACGAAGCGGCTATCGCCAAGATGATCAGTTGGCTGGAGGAGAACGGCAAAGGCAAGGGCAAGGTTACCTACCGCCTGCGGGATTGGCTGTTCAGCCGTCAGCGGTATTGGGGCGAACCGATCCCGATCCTGCATCTGGAGGACGGCACCATGAAGCCGGTTCCCGAGTCGGAGCTGCCGCTGGTGCTGCCCCACACGGATGCCATCCGCCCCTCAGGCACAGGAGAATCCCCCTTGGCCAACCTGGAGGACTGGGTAAATACCGTAGATCCGGAAACAGGCTTGAAGGCCCGCCGGGAAACCAACACCATGCCCCAATGGGCAGGCAGCTGCTGGTACTACCTGCGTTATATCGACCCGAAGAACAGCGACGCCCTGATTTCCAAGGAGCTGGCTGACAAATGGCTGCCTGTGGACCTCTACATCGGCGGCGCCGAGCATGCGGTGCTTCACCTGCTGTATGCCCGCTTCTGGCACAAAGTGCTGTACGATCTGGGCGTGGTGCCTACCAAGGAGCCCTTCTACAAGCTGGTCAACCAGGGCATGATCCTGGGCGAGAACAATGAGAAGATGTCCAAGTCCAGAGGCAACGTGGTGAACCCTGACGATATTGTAGGCCAGTTCGGTGCGGATACCCTGCGCATGTACGAAATGTTCATGGGCCCGCTGGAGGCGACTAAGCCCTGGAGCATCACCGGCGTGGAGGGCATCTACCGCTTCCTGAACCGGGTATGGCGCTTGTTCATCGGCGAGAACGGACAGCTTCAGGAGAAGATCGTGAAGGACGGCGAAACCACCGACGCGTTCAAAAAGGTGTGGCACAAGTCCATCAAGAAAATCGGCGAGGACTATGAGGGGCTGCGCTTCAACACCGCCATCAGCCAAATGATGATCTTCGTCAACGAAGCGTACAAAACCGATGTGCTGCCGCTTCAGGCCATGCGGGAGTTCGCCCAACTGATGGCGCCCATTGCACCGCATATTGCCGAGGAGCTGTGGGAGCGCCTCGGCGGCTCCGAAGGCATCACTTACGCGGCTTGGCCGCAGGCGGATGAAGCCTGGACGGTGGACAGCGAGGTGGAAATCGTGGTGCAGGTCAACGGCAAGATTGTGGAGCGCTTGAAGATTGCAGCCGACTTGTCCGAGGAGGCCATGGAGGAAGCAGCCCGTGCTTTGGAAAAGGTGCAGGCGGCCATCGAGGGCAAAACCGTACGCAAGGTGATCCGGGTAAAAGGCAAGCTGGTCAATATCGTAGCCAATTAAGGATAAGGTTCAGACCGTTTCTCCAATAAACGGTCTGCTTTTGGAGACCCGGGGACGTTTCAGGTTCCCGGGTTTTATTTTCCCGAGAGGAGCAATAAACAGATGGAGCTTGGGGCACGGATCGGCATCGGCAACACAGCTGAGATTTTTGAGGCGGGCCAGGGCAGGGTGGTCAAGCTGTTTGTAAAGGGGTACCCGGAGTCGAGCATGATGAAGGAGTACGAAAATTCCCGGCTGCTCCATGGCCTTGGGCTTCCGGTGGCGCATAGCTACGGAATGGTGCAGCACGGGGAACGCCACGGGATCATTTATGACCGGGTAGAGGGCGACTCGCTGCTGGATTCGCTCATGGCGGATCCTTCCAGGCTGGAATCAGGCGTGTCCGCCCTGGCGGCCCTGCACCGGACGATGCTGGCCTGCCGGCTGCCGGAGGCCTTGAGCCTGAAGGAGATCCTGCGGCAGTATATTGGCCGGAGCAAGGACCTGGACGATGCCCACAAAGAGAAGCTGCTCGTTTTGTTGGAGGAGCTGCCGGAGGGGGACTATTTTTGCCATGGGGACTTTCACTTCGGCAATGTTATGGCGGGACCGCAAGGGCATACGGTCATCGATTATATGAACATCTGCCGCGGGCATACATATGGAGATATTGCCAGAACCGTGTATTTGACCGAAATGACTCCGGTGCCGGCTGAGGCAGGGGATCAAACGGAGTTTTTGCTGCAGCTGAAGAAGAGAGCCGCTGATCTGTATCTAGACCAAATGGGCGTAACCCGGGAGGAGCTGTCGGGCTGGCTGATGGTGACGGCTGCGGCACGGCTGGGTGAGCTGCGCCGGGAGGAGCAGGCAGAGCGGGAGTCGGTGCTCCGTTATTTGCAGCAGAACGGTCTTGCCTGCTGACACGAGCTGGGGCTGGGGAGGCTTATCCGTTTCCTGCCACGCAAAAAAGAGGGCGTAACGCCCTCTTTTTTATTCCCGCCTCTATTCAATGGCGTTCAGAAAAGCTGCGTCCACCTTGGCCAGGTCCTCATAAAATTTGGCGTGGGTGATGCGAATCAGCCGATTGAACATGCCGTCCAGCTCATGGTCCATGAGTTTCAGGCCTTCTGCTGTAATGCCTCCTGGCACCGCCACCCGCTTTTGCAGCGTCTCCGGGGTAAAGCCGCCTTCCGTTAACAGAAGGCCGGTGCCCAAGAGCATCCGGGACGCCATGCGGGTGGCTTCCTCGTAGGGGATGCCCGTTTCCACCGCAGCAGCATCCACAAACCGCTGAACCAGCAGCGCAAAAAAAGCCGGTCCGCAGCTGGACAGATCCGAGGTGATCCGTGTGTGTTTTTCGTCAATGCGGATAGGCTCGCTGATGGGGGCCAGAAGCTCCTCCAGGGCTGTTTTATCCTCTTCCTCCATCCGAGTTCCGTACATGCACAAGGCTGCGCCGTTTTGGACGAAGTTGGTGATGCTGGGAATAACCTTGGCGATTTTGCAATTCAGCTGCTCCTCCAGGTGGCGGATCAGCACGGGGGAAGTGATGGAGACGATGATTTGCTCCGGCATGGTGAGCTTCCTGATTTCGTCCAGCACCCGCTTGTATTCGGCAGGTTTGACGCAGATAAAGATCAGGTCCGCCTCCAAAACTACTTCAATATTGGAACGGGCAGCCAAGAGACCGGGGTGCCTTTCGGCCAGGGCCAATACCTTCTCACGGGTACGGTTGGCGGCAATGATGGCAGAGGGGGCCAAAGCGCCGGACCGGATCAGGGCTTCGATCAAAATGCTGCCCATACTGCCGGTTCCGATAAAGCCGACCTTCATGAAGCTCTCCTCCTCGCTTTCGGGTAGGTGAAGGTCCTCTAGGCTTAAGCCCAGGGACGTTTTGTGCATGTATATGCCGAAGTACTGCTGATTATGCCGGACAAGCGCAGAGAAGCTCTTGCCCGCAGCCGGCCGTTTGCGCTATAATGGGCACAACTGAACATGGGCGCGGAAGCACCGCCGTTTACAAGCCGGAAGGCTATGTGACGGCGGTTTTTTGTTGTGGAGAAGAGCCGCACCCTTAAAGGAGAATCAAGTGATGGCCAACTGGCTTCGGCTTCATTGGAAAAAGCTTATGTTTGTGGCACTGCTGCTGGGGGCGGCTGGATTTGGATTTGTACGCAAGGCAGTGGAGGAGCGGGTCACGTCGGAATGGAGCGAAGTGAACGGGGAGGTGCAGTCCCTGTTGAATGCCTCCGGGCGGAACGGGGGCACAACTCAGGCTTCCTCATCCGGGCAAGGTGCTTCCGCACAGCCGAAGGATCAGGCCACAGCTCAGGAAGCAGTCCCGGGTGCGCCAACACTGCCGGCACCATCAGCAACTGCTCCGGTGCAGGCAGAGGCTACCGCAGCACCCGCCCAGTCCCCGGCGGGAACAGCCGCAGCAAAAGGCTTGATTGACATTAATACGGCGTCGGCCTCACGCCTGGATGAGCTGCCGGGCATCGGGCCGGGCAAGGCCCAGGCCATTGTGGAGTACAGGCAGTCGAAAGGCCCCTTCCGCACCCCGGAGGACCTGAAGAATGTGAAGGGCATCGGCCAGAAAACCTATGACGGCTTAAAGGACCGGATTACGGCATCCGTGGCGCCTTAAGGCAGGCTGAAGGGCGCCGGTGGCCGAAGCTGCACCCGGACACGGGGCATTGGCGAATACGGGAGCCGGTGATATAATGTAGGCCATAACCAACGGAGATACGGGACCACCGTGTCACGCCGGGAAAGCGAGGGCGGCACAGCCGCGTTACCATGAGCATTCGCAAGGACTGGGATACCTATTTTATGGACATTGCCTATATGGCCTCCACCCGCTCCCAATGCTCCAGAAGGCATGTAGGAGCCGTTCTGGTGCAGGGCAAAAAACTTCTGGGCAGCGCCTACAACGGGGCGCCAATGGGAGTGGCCGATTGCGGCGAAGCAGGCTGTATGATTGTAGAAGAATTCGAAGCCCGGGTGGTGGACGGCAAGGAGGAGCTGGTCCGAAAGCAGCGCTGCATCCGCACCATCCATGCCGAACAGAACCTGATTCTCTTCACCGACCGTAAGGACCGGGAGGGCTCAACGGTATATGTAACGGATGAGCCGTGCTGGACCTGCGCCAATATGCTGGCCAACAGCGGGGTGAAGGAGATTGTGTACCACCGCCCTTATCCCAAGGACACCGCCAAGGTAGCCAAGCTGCTGCAGGAGCGGGGGCTGGTCTTCCGCAGTCTGGAAGCATATGAACCGCCCGGCGGGTGTGTGGAGCCGGTTCAAAACTAACCGAATAATTGAAAGCAGGGGAGCACTCTGCTGCGCCAAACCGGCGTGGCGGGGTGCTTTTTTTATAACTTTTGAAGGGGCAGTGTGATGAACAGAACAGCGATACTAACGGCAGCTTTGTTTACGGCGGGGGCCGGGCTGGCGGCAGCCGGGTACCGGCCGTATTTTTGGGGCTGGGCTGTAATCGGGCTGATATGGATCAGTGCGGTTTTGGCGGGGCGCAGAAGAATGGCTCTTCAGCTGGTTTGGCTGAGCCTGGCTCTCCTTGCGGGCAACGGCTGCTACGCCTGGGCGGATGCCCGGCTGGCCAGTGTGGTGGCCCCGCCTTCAGCCAATTGGAATCCGGCTGCGGACGAAGCAGGAGCGGAGCTCTCCGGCCGGCTGGACACCCCTGTGGAGGTGGACGGGGACCGGGCGGTATTTTATATGCAGACGGAGGAATGGAGCTGGGCGGATGGAGCAGCGGTCCGGCCTGAGGGGGAGCGGGTTTATGTGACCGTCCGTCTTCGGGAGCAGCCGGAGCAGGAGGTAGCGGCAACCTGGAGAAGAGGGGACCGGGTGCAATTAACGGGTACGGTCAAAACGCCTGAACCCGCCCGGAACTTCGGGGGCTTCGATTTCCGCGAATACCTGCGGAAGAAGGATGTGCACTGGATGGTTACCGTCAAAGGCGCCTCCGCCGTGCGGGTATCCCCGCCCGGCCGATGGGATGCGGCCAGACTCCTCCGCTGGAACGATCATATCCGGGAAGGGGCGGGGAGCCGGCTGGCGTCGCTTTTTCCCGGGGACGAGGCGGGTTATATGAAGGGGCTTCTCATCGGGCTCCGCGAGGATTTGGACCCGGAGCGTTTCCGGAATTTTTCCCGTTTGGGCTTGACCCATATTCTGGCCATATCCGGTCTGCATGTAGGTGTTTTTTTGTGGGCGGTCACAGCATTGTGCCGGCGGCTGGGCGTCACCAGGGAATCGGCGGCGCGGTTGGGCTTTTGGACCATTCCCCTGTACGTGGTATTTACCGGATCCTCGCCGTCGGTGGTGCGCTCCGGATTAACGGCTATGGCGGGGCTGTACGCAGCGCGCAAGGGCTGGCTGAAGGACGGCCTGTCTTTGCTTGCTTTGGCCCTGTTGGGGATGCTGCTGTGGAACCCTCTTTTTATCACCGATGTAGGCTTTCAGCTGTCCTTTCTCGTCACCGCAGGTTTGTTGGCGGGGGTGCCTGCTATTACCAGACTCCTGCAGGGCATTCATCCCCTCTGGAAAAGCAGCATTGCCGTAGCTCTGACGGCGCAGCTGGTATCCTTCCCCGTTTCGGTCTATTATTTCAACCAATTTTCCCTGCTTTCCCTGCCTGCCAATCTCCTGCTGGTACCCCTGATCAGCTTTGTGGTGACTCCCCTGGGTTATGGGGCTTTGCTGCTTTCCTTTCTCTGGCCCTGGGCAGCCAAAGGGGCGGCAGCTTTCATTTCATTCCTCAACCGTTTCACCTTCTACACCATCGATTTGTCGGAATGGCTTCCCTCCATGCATCTCAGCTGGCCTACGCCCACATTTTTGTGGATAGCGGCCTATTATATTCTGTTGGCCTGGATCCTCCTGCAGGCGGGTGTGTTGAAGCAGCACCGGGAGCTGGAGCGGCAGCGGATTTACCTGGTTCCGGATGGGGCAGGCTTCCGCCGCAGAGGTGTCAGGATGACGGCGCTTGCCGCCGTTCTGTGGGCAGGCTGCCTTCTGTACGGTTATGCTCCGGCTATCTGGACGGAACGGGACACGGGAACGGTCTCTTTTTTGGATGTAGGGCAAGGGGATTGTGCCTGGGTGCGGACACCGGATGGCAAACATATTCTGATCGACGGCGGAGGTACGGTTTCCTTCCGCAAGGCCGGGGAGGAATGGAAGGAGCGGCGGGAGCCTTTTGAGGTGGGACGGAAAACCGTTGTGCCGCTGCTCAAAAAACGGGGGGTCCATAAGCTGGATACCCTCATTATTTCCCATGCGGACACGGATCATATCGGGGGATTGCAGGCGGTGCTGGAGGAAATGCAAGTAGGCCGGATCCTGTTCAACGGCACGCTGAAATCCAGCCCGGGGGCGGTGAAGCTTTTTCAAACAGCGTTGGATCGCGGTATTCCGCTTATTCCGGTACAGCAGGGAGATATATATACCGTGGGCCGTTCTGCCGTGTGGTCCGTTCTGTCCCCGCTGCAGGAGGAGAGAGGGGCTCAAGTTCGCCTTTTGGAGGAGCAAAATGATGAATCGGTGGTCATGCTCTTAACCATGCTGGGGAAGCGGTTTTTATTTACGGGGGACATCAGCGGAGAGCAGGAGAAGGTGCTGCTGTCCCGTTTATCTGAAGAAGAGGATGCACCCACCCTGGATGTGATGAAGGTGGCCCACCACGGCAGCCGGTATTCCTCCTCCGGAGACTGGTTATGGTACTGGAGCCCGCGGCTCGCTGTGATTTCCTCAGGTAAGAATAACAGCTACGGACACCCCAGCCCCTTGACGCTGGAGCGCCTGGCGGAAACGGATACGTCCGTTTACAGGACGGACCTTCAGGGCGAGGTGGAGTTTTCCGTGCGCCGAAACAGCCTGTTTGTCAGGACCAGATTAACTGGACGTTATGGGAAATAGTAGAAAGTTTGGGTTGGGGGATGAAGTTAAAGCCGATTTGCTATAAAATGAACATAATGAAGGAAAGCGCCGTCAAATTACAGAGCTTGTCTAGGACCTGTCTTCAAACCCACTTAAGGGCAGGCTTTCACCATCTTTTCGTCCCTTGCTTCGTTACTTTCGCTTGACGTACCCCCGGTACGCCTGCACAAAAGTGCCTTGCCTGGAACGAAAATCCGGCAAAATCTGCTCCCCTCGGAGTTTGAAGACAGCCCCTAAAACGGTGTACGGAACTTTTACCCAGTCCCGGCGTATAAACTTTTCTTGAGAGCTATGCAACATTTCTGCAGCCTGGACCGTTTATAAGGTTGCAAGAAAGGGGGTTCCCGTGGTATCGATCGAAACCATTAAGGCTGCCCAAGCAGGGGACCGTGAGGCCTTAATTGCCCTTTTGCGAGATATAGAATCACATGTGTACCGGACGGCCTATTATATTCTGGGCAATGAGCAGGATGCAATGGACGCCTCACAGGAAGCACTGATTCGGATTTATACCAAAATTACATCATACGAGGAGAAAGCGTTGTTCAAAACCTGGGTTCAGCGGATTGTCACTAACATCTGTATCGACAAGTTCAGAAGAACCAAACCCTCGGTGTCTATCGATGAGCATGAGATGGTTTTTGCCTCGGAGCAGGATGTGGAAGCTGCCGTTCTCCGCAAGGATGCGGCCAAGGACATTCACGAAGCCATCGAACGGCTGCCGGAGCATCACCGGGCAGTGGTTGTACTGCGTTATTTGAATGATTTTTCGTACAATGAGATTGCCGATACCCTTAATCTTCCCATCAACACGGTGAAATCGTACCTGTTTCGGGCCAGACACCAGCTTCAGGGAATGCTAGCGGACTATCAGAAAGGAGGGGTGCGGGGATGAAATGCGAGGAGATGATGAATCTGATGCAACAAAGCCTGGATCAGGATTTGACGGCCGAAGAGGAGCTTGTGATGCTGGCTCATCTCAAGCAATGCCCCGGCTGTTCTGACCTGTATGTCCGGCTGAAGCTGCTCCATGACGAATTGGCTCAGCTTCCCAAGGTGAAGCCCGCTTACAGTATTGTGGATGCCATTCTGCCGCAGCTGGAGGAGATCCCGTTGTGGAATGCGGATTCCGCTGAAGGCCCCGAAACCTCTGCCGCTGCCAAGGAGCAGGTGGTTGCATTCCCTCCGGCAAAAGCCCGCAATAACAGGCGCGGTCTGATTTCATGGAAGATTTTCTCCGGGGTGGCGGCTGCCGGCATTATTATCGGGTTGTTCATGTCCAATCAGGACAACCTTCACATGAACAAGACCGCATCGGAGAGCGCTGCTATGCAGAACCGGATGAGCGCGCCCCAAGCTGCTTCCAATTTGGGAGCCTCTACTGGAGCTAAAGGCAAGCAGGACCAGTCTGCGGCGGACAGCGCCACTCAAGATCTGTTCGTGGTGCCCACCCAAACGGGTGCGGCCGGAACAACTTCAGCGGTTCCGCCGTCAACACCGGCGGCAGCCCCGGAAGGGAGCGCCGAGCAGAAGGATATTTCCGGACGGGTTACCATGGCCTCGCCGACGGATTCCTCTGTGAAGGACCAGTTCGGGACGGCTCTGAGGACATCAACGGCAGAGGACCAGGAAACAGCCTCCGGACCGTCTGGCGAAGCTGCAGATGCCTATCAGAAGCAGGCAGATCAAAGTCCAGAGGCGGCTGCCGGTTCCGCTGTGGAGAGCCAGCCTGATGGGACGCAGGAGGAAGGCCATCTTCCTTTAGCCATCATGGAAAAGGCCGGGGACAGTGCAGCATCCCCTGAAGTGGATCAAAGGGGAGGGGCAGCTTCCCTTCCACCGGTGGGAGATGCCAAGCAGATGGGATTCACGCTTGCAGGCCCGACGGCCGGCGGGGCTCCGCAGCCGCTGCCTTCCCCGGACGGGATGTATACCGCCTCCGTGGCGGAGGGCAAGGTGACCATCACGGATAAGGATGGCAAAGCTGTGTTTGTCTCATCCATCCATCTTGGTCCGGAGGTGCAGGTGAGGTTTGTGGAATGGACGGATGCGCATACCTTCTCCTACGCCGTCAAGACTGTTTCCGGCACGGAAACCGTCTATGTCATCTCGGCTGTCCAAGGAAAAGAATGGAAGAAATAAGCCGGATTTCGACTGGAACAAGTTTTGCCCCGCAGGCATAGAATAGAAGGGTAGACCTATGAATCGGCTTCAAGGGTATGCCGCCCGGGTGGAGGTTTCTAGAGCCCTTGCCCCAGCGTTCACATATACCGATTTGGATTGCCGGACAAAAAGACAAGATGCCTTGTGCACTTGTCTTTTTGTTTTTTGGCCGGGGGTCTGGTAAGATGGTAACCGAGGTGTTGACAGATGGATGCCAGAACGTGGATGAAGGAGCTGGACAAGGGAACCGTCCGGCCGTTATATATTTGTTATGGTCCGGAGAAATACCGGATGCGGGAGTTTATTGACTATGTGTTCCGCAAATGTGTGCCAGATGACCTGCGGGAATTTGCGGTGACCAAATACGATTTGAGTGAAACGTCCCTGGACGATGTGCTGGAGGATGCTTTAACCATGCCGTTTATGGCGGAGCGCAAGGTGATTCTCGCCTCCAATGCGGCCTTTTTGACCGGTGCCAAGGAAAGCACCAAGGTGGAGCACCGGCCTGAGCGGCTTCTCGATTATATGAAGTCTCCCGCGGATTTTTCCGTTGTGATTCTCACCGTGGATGCGGACAAGCTGGATGAACGCAAAAAAATCGTCAAGCTGCTGAAGGACAACGGGAGCATGGCTCCTTTTGTCCCTCTGTCGGCGGACGATCTGCTGCAATGGGTGAAGCGCCAGGCGGATGCCTTTTCCTTCCGGTTGGGCACAGGGGCAGCGGAGGCGCTGCTGCTGTCTGCAGGCACGGACCTCCAGGCTCTCCGGTCCGAGCTGGAGAAGCTGTCGCTATATGCCGGAAGCGGCGGCACGGTGTCCGTGGAGGATGTGGACGGTATGGTGGCCCGGACCACGGAGCAGGATGTGTTTATGCTCATCGACCACATTGTCCGGCTGCGCAAGGAAAAGGCCATGACCGTGTTCCACGAGCTTCTCCTCAAAAAAGAAGAGCCTATCAAGATTGCCGCTTTGATGACGCGGCAGTTCCGTATGCTGCTGCAGGTGAAGGAGCTGGAGCGCCAGGGTTATTCCCAGCAGCAGATGGCTTCCCAGCTGGGCGGCCATCCCTACGGCATCAAAATTGCGTCCGAGCAGGGAAAACGCTTCAGCTTCGAGCAGCTGGCGTCTATTCTGGCAAGCCTGGCCGATCTGGATTATGGCATGAAAACAGGCCGGGTGGAGAAAACGCTGGGGATGGAGCTTTTCATTCTGAAGCTGGCTGTGTAGCGGCCGGCCGCTTTAAACGTCAAAAGCCCGGAGGCGCATCCTTACGGATGTACGCTCCGGGCTTTGTTTCATCATCTTAGGCTTTGGTCAGCGCGTTCAGCTTTTTGGCCAAACGGGACTTTTTGCGGTTTGCTGCGTTCTTGTGGATCAGACCCTTGGTAGCGGCCTTGTCCAGCTTCTTGGTAGCAACAAGCAGCAATTCCTTCGCAGAATCAACGTTTTGATTATTCAGAGCACTCTCTGCGGATTTGACCGCGGTGCGAAGTGCGGATTTTTGGGAAGCGTTTTGCAGACGACGCTTTTCGCTGACCTTCACGCGCTTGATTGCGGACTTAATATTCGGCATATCGTTCACCTCCTACACTACTGTACATCCTGCCGGTTCGTGCCGTTGGCAGAACCTTCCGGGCTGCGTCTATTATAGACAACTTTAAACATTCTATCACGGCAATTTTGAAATTGCAAGAGCTTACCGGGGACTGCGGGATGAAAATCTCAAGCGGCCTTCCATCAAGGGGAAACGCATAAGCCATTGCCTTTCTTGGCAAACTATAGCGGCAATCTGTGAAGGAAGGGAGCGGAATCAATGGAGAGACGCATGGATATGCGCCGGCGGGCAACAGATTTCGATGTGGAGGAACAATTTAACGATAACCTGCTGTCTGCATCCCACGCAGACCTGGCGCTGGAGGCGCGGGATCTGGCGTCGAAGGAAACGGGCGGACATGGAATAGAGGGTTTGCTCAGCCATGTGGAGGAAGACGGCGAAATCAAGATTACCCGCATCCGGGTTGAAAACGCTGAGGCTGGACGGCAAATCGGCAAACTGCCCGGTAACTATATCACTATCGAAGTACCCGGTCTCCGCCATAAGGACTCGCAGCTCCAGGACCGGGTAGCCGGTAAATTCGCCGAGGTGTTCGAGGATTTTCTCGCTGATGCCGGTATCGCCAAGGACGCCAAGGTGCTGGTCATCGGCCTGGGCAACTGGAATGTGACACCTGATGCGCTGGGCCCGATTGTGGTGGAAAATGTGATGGTAACCCGGCATTATTTTGAGTTGATGCCCGATCATGTCAGCCCCGGCTACCGGCAGGTCAGCGCTGTGGCTCCCGGAGTATTGGGCACCACGGGGATTGAAAGCAGCGAGATTGTCCAAGGCATTGTGGAGAAGTCCAAGCCGGATCTGGTTATCGCCATAGACGCCCTCGCCTCCCGTTCCCTGGACCGGGTGAACTCTACCATCCAGATTGCCGATACGGGTATCCATCCCGGCTCGGGGATCGGCAATAAGCGCAAGGGGCTAACCAAGGAAATTCTGGGTGTGCCTGTGATTGCCATCGGTGTGCCGACGGTTGTATATGCCTCGACCATTGTAAACAATGCCATCGACCTGATGCATCACCACTTCTCCCGGCAAACCTCCAATACCAAGGAAATTATGGGGCTCTTGGACAATCTGCAGGAGCAGGAGCGGCTGGAGCTGGTGAAGGAGGTGCTTAATCCGGTGGGACATGATCTTCTGGTGACGCCGAAGGAGATCGACCAGTTTATTGAGGACATCGCCAACATTATCGCCAGCGGTCTGAATTCTGCGCTGCACGAAGCAGTGGAGCCGGATAATGCAGGGGCGTATACCCACTAGGGTGTGTCTGAAAACTCCGAGGGAAGCAGATTATCCTGAAATTTCGTTCCAGGCAAGGCACTTTTGTGAAGGCGTACCGGGGGTCATCAAGCAAAAGTAACGCAGCATGGGCGAAAAAACGGGATAAGATGCCCTCAAACGGGTTTTCAGACAGGCCCTAATAGGAGGTTTGCCGGGCTTCCGGTTGAGGCGTGTGTTTGCCGGCGCTTGACCGGAAGCTTCTTTCTTGTGGATCCTGAGAGGGAGGCTGGGAACGGTGGGTGTATGCGAAAAATCAGCTTTAATTTCGGGAAAGTGCTTCAGGAGGGTGTTGTATATGAAATTTCATATATGAATCTAGTGGATGAGAGTTTAGGATGGGATTATATATGAAATTTCATACTTAACGCGTAAAAATGGGCTGAACCGGAAGATTATACTCGAAAAATCATATACAGCCCATAAAAGCTTCCGCGGAGGAACGAACCCGCTTCACCTAAAGGACGAATCCGCTTCATCGAATGTTCATCAATATAACAGTTTTTTTACAATCCGCGCCAAATGCGCTATCATATTTCATATCCGGTTCCATTGCCAGATGACGCGCTAAGGCTCCGCGGGCGCCAGACTATAGCCAGAACGGGAGGAGAGCTCTATGAATCAACCAAAACCGCAAATCATTCTATTTGATCTGGATGATACCTTAATTCACTGCAATAAATATTTTGATATCGTACTGGAGCAGTTTTCGGATCTGCTGCGGACCTGGTTCGCGGCTTATCCTTTGACAGACGAAACCGTTAAGATGAAGCAGCTTGAGATTGATATCGCCGGGGTACATATTCATGGGTTTTCCATGGACCACTTCCCCGCTTCTCTGGTAGATACGTACCGGTATTTCTCCGATTTGTTCGGCCGGGCCACCTCGGTCATGGAGGAAGAGGAACTGATCGAGCTGGGCAAATCCGTGTACGAATTGCAGGTGGAGCCGTATCCCGACATGGAGGCTACCCTCGAACGCCTGAAGGCGGACGGCCACGATCTTTATTTATATACAGGCGGCATCGTCACCCACCAGCAGAAGAAAATCCGTTCCGTCAAGCTGGACCGTTTCTTCGGTGAGCAGGTGTTCGTACGCCAACACAAAACCGCGGAAGCGCTGGAGGAAATCCTGCAGCAAAACGGCTTTGACCGTTCCCGCACCTGGATGATCGGCAACTCCATCCGGACGGATATTGTCCCTGCTCTACGGGCAGGCATTAACTGTATCCACATCCCGGCCATTACGGAGTGGGAGTATAACATTGTGGAAATCAACGAAACGCCCAAGGGACTGTTCCTGGAGCTGCCCACGCTGGAATCCGTGCCGGATGCCATCGCCCGCTCCATCGAAAGCGCCGCCAGCTGATGCAACCTCCTTCCTAGCAACCTACCAAAGAAGTCTCGCGATTTTATTCGCGGGGCTTCTTTTTTTGGTTCTAGTCTTCTACCTCCATTCATAGATTGGTAGTAAAACAACCCCTGCAAGAGAGCATCTTCGAATGGAGGAATGGATGATGAAACGGTCGATGTTCACACTGGACCTGAGCAAACTCCGCAAGCTGTCCCAAACCGCAGGCTTTTTCGCCAAAACCTACTTGGTGCTGACTGGCTGCACCTTTCTGATTTTCGTTCTGGTAGGGTTCATCGGCTTCGGCCACCAGCGGCCGGGCATGACCCCTGTATCCTCAATGAAGGGACTGGCCGCTTCCGTCTCCGATGGGTTTTTTATGGATATGCTGGGCCTGGAGGTGCCTCATCTGGCGGAAGCCCGTCAGGTGCCCTCCACCTTTTCACAGGAAAATGTGCTGAGTTTTATCTTCCGGTTCATTACCGATATTAATCCGCGGGACCCCAAAACCCTTCTGGCCCGGGAGCTCCCCGGCATGGGCCTGGACACCTCGTACCTGATCCGCAAGCCTCCCGGCTCCCAACAAATTGCCGGCCCGCTGGAGTATCCGCCGGGCAATGCGCCTTCTGATGGCGGCACTCCCTCCGGTTCCGGGGGGCCGGACAGCCAGCCTGTAACGGCGCCCTCCGCCTCTCCAGCTGCTCCGTCAACCAGTGCGGCACCCACACCGCAGCCGACCATCGGGCATCCTTCAACAAACGGGGACAAGGTGGTGCTGATCTACCACTCCCACAACCGGGAATCGTGGGTACCGGAGCTGGGACTGTCCGCCAAGGACGCCAATCTGGCCCAGGATGCCAAGACGAATATCACCCTGGTTGGCAAGGAGCTTGCTGATCGTCTGGAGGACAAGGGTGTAGGAGCGGTCCATTACGCAACGGATTATGCCAGCAGCGTCGAAAAGTACAATTGGTATTATTCGTATAAATATTCCAACAAAACGGTGAAGGAGGCCTTTGCGGCCAATCCGGAGATCAAGTTCGTGTTTGACCTTCACCGGGATGATTCCTCCAAGGAAAAATCCACTTTGACCGTGGACGGGAAAAATTATGCCAAGGTATTCCTGATCCTGGGCCAAAAGAATCCCAAGTGGCAGCAGAACGAAAAGTTCGCCTCGCAAATCCAGGAGAAGCTGGAGAAAAAGGTTCCCGGACTGTCACGGGGAATTTGGGCCAAGGAAGCGCATGACGGTAACGCGGAATATAACCAGTCCTTGTCCCCCAACAGCGTGCTGATCGAAATCGGCGGGGTGTATAACACGCTGGAGGAATGCAAGCGGACAGCCGGTGTGCTTGCTGAGGTCATTGCGGATCTATATTGGGATGCGGCCAAGGTGGATGCGCCGGCGGCATCGGCAGGCAGCCGTAACTAAGCTACGAGAAGGAAAGGGGAGCACACATGGGAAGAATCCGCCCGGGCAGGGTGTTGTTGACCATATTTGTACTGGGGTTTTGCCTGTTCTTCGGCATCGATCTGGTGAGCCGGAGCAGTGCCGTCCCGGCAGCGGAGCCGCCTGTGGCTGCGGTGAAGCCTGCGGCAGCCGCCGTCAAACCGGCAGCTTCAGCTCCCGTAAAGGCGGGGGCTGACAACAGCCGGCAGGCGGTTCCGGCAGCAGCGAAGGCAAGTCCCGCGGCGGGAGCTGCCGGCGCCAAGAATGGCGCCGTCCCGGCAGGAGCCAAAACCGCCGAGGCCGCCGGCACCGAACAAGCCGCACCTCCGGCAAAGGTCAAGGAATCCTTCATGAACCACCTATCCAACCGCCTGGGTGATGCTTTGCGCAATCTGGCCAGAGGGCTGATGAGCATGATCGTCTCCCTTTTTAACTCGCTGATTTCCTGATTGCACTGTCCAAAGCCCCGCCTCCATTGATGCGGCCCCTCCTAACTGCTATAATTGATCTATTGTTCAGTTGTATTTACTCGGGAGGGACTCATGAAGGACGTACAGGCTAGGCAGGAAAAAATCCGCAACTTTTCGATTATCGCCCACATCGACCACGGCAAGTCCACGTTGGCGGATCGGATACTTGAATATACAGGGGCGCTCTCCCAACGGGAAATGCAGGAGCAGGTGCTGGACCAAATGGACCTGGAGCGGGAACGGGGCATCACCATCAAGCTCCAGGCGGTCCGACTGCAATACCGCGCAGACGACGGGGAAATGTATATCCTCAATCTGATTGACACCCCGGGACACGTGGATTTTACCTATGAGGTATCCCGGAGCCTGGCGGCCTGCGAAGGCGCCTTGCTGGTGGTGGACGCCGCCCAGGGCATTGAGGCGCAGACGCTGGCCAATGTGTACCTGGCGTTGGATAACAACCTGGAGATCGTCCCGGTCATCAACAAAATCGATCTGCCCAGTGCGGAGCCGGAACGGGTGAAGCAGGAGATCGAGGACGTCATCGGCCTGGACTGCAGCAATGCGGTGCTGGCCTCCGCTAAGGCGGGCATCGGCATCAAGGAGATACTGGAGCAGGTGGTGCGCAATGTGCCGGCACCTACAGGCAATCCGGAGCAGCCCTTGAAGGCGCTGATTTTTGACTCCCATTATGATCCGTACAAAGGGGTTATTGTGTACGTGCGGGTGGTGGACGGCTCCATCCGTTCAGGCTCCAAAATCAAGTTTATGGCTACAGGCGCTGTTTTCGAGGTTATCGAGGTGGGTGCGTTTATGCCCCGGATGGGGATTGTGGACGAGCTTCAGGTGGGCGATGTAGGCTTTATTGTGGCCGGCATCAAAAACGTGAAGGATACCCGCGTGGGCGATACGGTGACGGATGCCCGCAACCCGGCCACTGAACCGCTACCCGGCTATCGGAAGATCAACCCCATGGTTTACTGCGGGTTATACCCGATTGAATCCACGGAATACAATGATTTGCGGGACGCCCTGGAGAAGCTGGTGCTGAATGACGCTTCCCTGAAGTTCGAGCCAGAGTCCTCCACTGCCTTGGGCTTCGGCTTCCGCTGCGGCTTCCTGGGCCTCCTGCACATGGAGATCATCCAGGAACGGATCGAACGGGAATTTAATATTGCCCTGATCACCACCGCCCCCAGCGTTGTGTTCAAGGTGACCTTGACCAACGGCGACGTGCTGACCATCGACAACCCCTCCAACTATCCGGAGGTGGGCAAGATCGATTATGTGGAAGAGCCGTATGTGAAGGCTGGCATCATTGTGCCCAAGGATTATGTAGGCGTAGTGATGGAGCTGTGCCAGAACAAACGCGGCGACTTTGTGAATATGGAATATCTGGACGCCAACCGGGTCACGCTTACCTACGAAATGCCGCTGTCCGAGATTGTGTATGACTTTTTCGACCAATTGAAGTCCAGCACGCGGGGTTATGCTTCCTTCGACTACGAGATGTCGGGCTACAAACAATCCAATTTGGTCAAAATGGATATTCTTCTGAACAGCGAGCAAGTGGATGCATTATCCGTGATTGTCCATAGAGACCGGGCCTATGCCCGCGGCAAGGCGATCTGCGAAAAGCTGAAGGAGATCATTCCCCAGCAAATGTTCGAGGTGCCGATCCAGGCAGCCATCGGGCAGAAGATTATTTCCCGGGAAACCATCAAGGCCATGCGGAAAAACGTGCTTGCCAAGTGCTACGGCGGGGACATCTCCCGGAAGCGGAAGCTCCTGGAGAAGCAAAAGGAAGGCAAAAAGCGCATGAAGCAGGTTGGCAGCGTGGAGGTTCCTCAAGAAGCCTTCATGGCCGTCCTAAAAATCGACGAATAAAGGACTGCGCCGCAGTCTCTAAGTGATCAAACAGTAGCCGTTTCCAACAATGGCTGCTGTTTTTGTTAGCGGGTGGAGTGAGGTGGGGAAAGTCTTCGGTCGCCGCCCACCGCCCGCGCCGCTTAGCCTAAATGCAAAAGTGCAGTTATTTTCCGGCAAAAGTGCAGTTTGGCCCGGTTTCCCTGCAAAAGTGCAGTTAATTTCTCGGGAAAGTACCCTTCAGTCCGCTCAAGGGCTGAAATAACTGCACTTTTGCAGGATGGGCAGGCTGGATAGCTTAAGGCTGGGAAATAGATGCACTTTTGCAGGAAGAGATGCTGGGGTAGGGTAGAAACTATTTTCCATACAGAAAGGAGCCGCTTATGACGGACTATCGGTTGGACCCGCCAACGGCGGTGTATATTCATATCCCGTTTTGCTCGAACAAATGCCATTATTGCGACTTTACCTCCTACGTGGTCCAAGGCCAGCCGGTGGATGAATATCTGGATGCCTTGGAGCGGGAGATGGAGCGCACAGTGTCGCTGCTGGTACCACCCCGGGTAGAAACCATCTTTGTGGGAGGCGGCACACCTACGGTGCTTACGCCCCCGCAGATGGAGCGGTTCCTGCGGATGACCCGGGATTACTTTCCGGACCGGGCAGAAGACCTGGAGTTCACCATGGAGGCCAACCCCGGCACCACCGACCCCGACAAGCTGGCTGTGATGAAGGCGGGGGGAGTTAACCGGGTGAGCTTCGGCGTACAGTCCTTCGACAACGGCCTCCTATCCGGCATCGGGCGGATCCATCAGACCGACGATGTATACCGGAGTCTGGAATATGCAAAACAAGCGGGGTTCCGGAATCTCACCATTGACCTGATGTTCGGCCTGCCGGGCCAAACGCTGCATATGCTGGAGGATACTCTGGACAAAGCGCTGGCGTTATCCCTGCAGCATTATTCCATCTACGGTCTGAAGGTGGAGGAGAACACGCTGTTCCACAGCCTTTATATGAAGAACCAGCTGCTCCTGCCCGAGGAGGAAACGGAGGCGGAGATGTTCCGGATCATCATGCGCCGGCTGGAGCAGGAGGGCTTCCGGCAGTACGAAATCAGCAATTTCGCCAAGCCGGGCTTCGAAAGCCGCCACAACTCCATGTATTGGCGGAACCGGGCCTATTACGGGCTGGGTGCGGGGGCGCATGGTTATACCAACCGGGAGAGGCATATGAACCTGAAGGGCATCCGTCCTTATATCGAAGCCTGCAAAACCGGGCTGCCACGGCTCTCCACCGATCCCGTCACACGGGAGGAGGCTATGGAGGACTTTATGATGGTAGGGCTCCGGCTGCTGGAGGGTGTGAGAAGCCGGGACTTTATACAGCAATTCGGCACTTCCATTGAAGAGGCCTTCGGTCCGGTGCTGGAGAAGCTGATCGGAGACAAGCTTTTGGATAAAACAGCAGAGGGCTATAAGCTGCCCCAGCAAGCCGTTATGTACGGCAATGTTGTATTCGGCGCATTTATTGGGCACCTTACCGTATAAATTTCACTTGTAACATTATACGTCATGTTGTATATTTATTCATATCAAATGATATGGGTGGGATGTTGATGGCAACCATGGCGGTAACCTGCAGAAGGGCGGCGGAGCAAGACGTTGAAGCCCTGTACACGTTAATCAAGGGATATGCGGAGAAGGGAATTATGCTGTACCGGACCCGGGAAACCCTGCGGGCCATCATCGACACCTTCGTGATCGCGGAGGCGGATGGCAAGCTGATCGGCTGCGGCTCCTTAAGCAAGCTGGGCAAGGATCTGGTGGAGATCCGCTCTCTGGGAATGACAGAAGGCTACAAGGGTCAGGGAATCGGGTCCCTGATCGTGGGTATGCTGGTGGAGGAAGCGAAGAAACAAGGCATCCCCACCATTATGGCATTAACCTACGAGGTGAAGTTCTTCGAGAAGAACGGCTTTGAGGTCGTGCCCAAGGAGATTTTTCCGGAGAAGGTCTGGAGAGACTGCATCCATTGCAAAAAGCAGCATTGCTGCGACGAAATAGCCGTCCAAAGACGCCTGTGATCACTTGACACAGGCGTTTTTCTTTGATATTTTTGTAATAACGGTTAGCACTCGTCTCGAATGAGTGCTAACGATTCACGGAAAGAAGATACCCCGTTCCTGCGGACGGGAGGTTATAGGGGAGGTCGGGCAAGGATGTTATCGGAACGTCAGAAGATGATTTTGAGCGCTATAGTAGATGATTATATCCGTTCGGCTGAGCCGGTGGGCTCCCGCAGTATTTCCAAACGGGGGGATGTGGCCTTCAGTCCCGCCACCATCCGCAACGAAATGTCCGATCTGGAGGAGCTTGGCTACCTGGAGCAGCCCCATACCTCGGCAGGACGGATTCCCTCGGAGAAGGGGTACCGCTATTATGTGGACCATCTGCTTGCCCAAGGGGCCGTCACCCGGCCGGATTTAAACCTGATGAAGACGTTTTTCGCCGAAAGGCTGCAGGAGATGGAGCAGGTGATCCAGCAGGTGGCTTCCATGCTGTCCGGATTGACCAACTATACCTCCATTGTTCTGGGGCCGGAGGTTTTTAATACAACCCTGCGGATGATTCAAGTGGTGCCGCTGGATGAGGTCAGTGCCGTGGCTATTATCGTCACCAGCACCGGCCAGGTGGAAAACAAGGTGTTCCGGATTCCCCCGGGCGTGCGGATGGAGGAAATTGAGAAATTCGTCCGCATTCTGAATGAACGCCTGAAGGGAGTTCCGCTGTTCCAGCTCCGCTCCAAGATTTATACGGAGATTAGCGAGGAGCTGTCCAAGCATGTCAGCGGCTATGACGATCTTTTGAAGGTGTTCGAGGAAGTGGTGGTCAGCGACAAGCAGGACCGGATTTTCCTGGCGGGTTCGACTAATCTTCTGGTGCAGCCGGAGTTTAAGGATGTGGAGCGGGTTAAGAGCTTCCTGGATCTGCTGGAGGAAACGCCCACCCTGTTCAAGATTATCGGCTCGGCGCCGGAGGGGCTGCAGGTACGGATCGGCAGCGAAAATACGATAGCCGCCATCAATAATTGCAGTCTGATCACGGCAACCTACGCTGTGGACGGCAAGACGCTGGGCACCATCGGCATATTGGGGCCCACCCGGATGGAATACGGCAAGGTCATCGGTATTCTGAACCATTTTTCACAGGACATGACCCAAATTATGCAGCGCTGGTACAAGTAAGCCATACAATATGCATTGCGGAGCCGAAAGCGGCCATTGCGCCGCTTTTGGGTCTGGGTAAGAAGCCTGGTATGCGGTGATTCTACATGTGGGGAATCCGGGCGGAGGGTTATTCTATCAAGGAGGTGATATTCAGGTGAGTGAACAGACAGAAAAGCAGGACTTGAATGAACAAACGGCGGAAGAGACCGCTACATATACAGAAGCCGAAGGCATTGGTGAAGAGCACGCGGCTCCGGAAGGGGAGGCTGCCGCAGAGCTTGACGCATTGCGCAGACAAGCGGAGGAAGCCCAGGAGAGGTACCTGCGTACCCAAGCGGATTTCGATAACTTCAGACGCCGTTCCCGGGTTGAGAAGGAGGACTTCGCCAAGTACGCCTCCTCCAAGCTGGTGGAGCAGTTGTTGCCCGTACTGGACAATTTCGAGCGGGCCGTTGCGGCCAGCAAGGATTCCAAGGATTTAGATTCCCTTCTGAAGGGAATTGACATGATCCAGCGACAGCTTGGGCAGACGTTGGAGCAGGAAGGCCTCAAGGCGATGGAAGCTGTAGGCGAGGCTTTTAATCCGGATTTCCATCAAGCGGTTATGCAGGTGGAGTCCGACGAGCATGAAGAGGGCATTGTGGTTGAAGAGCTGCAGAAGGGTTATGTGTTTAAGGACAAAGTGCTTCGCCCGGCGATGGTGAAGGTGTCCAAGTAAGAATATATTCGATATGGGAGGAACCATAATCATGGGTAAAGTAATCGGTATTGACCTGGGTACCACCAACTCCTGCGTAGCCGTTATGGAAGGCGGCGAAGCGGTTGTAATCCCCAATCCGGAAGGAGCGCGCACCACTCCCTCCGTTGTAGGCTTCAAGAAGGACGGCGAGCGTATCGTCGGCGAAACCGCCAAGCGCCAAGCCATCACCAATCCGGAGCGCACTATTATCTCCATCAAGCGCCATATGGGCACGAACCATAAGGAAAAGATCGACGACAACAACTATACCCCGCAGGAAATTTCGGCGATGATTCTTCAGAAGCTGAAGGCCGACGCGGAAGCCTATCTGGGCCAGCCCGTTACCCAAGCCGTTATTACCGTTCCAGCTTATTTCAACGATAGCCAGCGTCAAGCCACCAAGGATGCCGGCCAAATCGCAGGCCTTGAAGTGCTGCGGATCGTCAACGAGCCGACGGCTGCCGCTTTGGCATACGGTCTGGAAAAAGACAGCGACGAAACCATCCTGGTTTATGACCTTGGCGGCGGTACCTTTGACGTATCCATTCTGGAATTGGGCGACGGCACCTTCCAAGTGCTGGCCACAAGCGGCGACAACCGTCTGGGCGGCGACGACTTCGACCAGAAGATCATCGACTGGCTGGTTGCTGAATTCAAGAAGGAGCAAGGTGTGGACCTGTCCAAGGACAAGGCTGCCGTACAACGTCTGAAGGATGCCGCGGAAAAAGCCAAGAAGGAGCTTTCCGGCGTACTGACCACCACCATCTCCCTGCCGTTTATCACCATGGCTGACGGCGTACCGCAGCATTTGGAGCTGAACCTGACCCGCGCCAAGTTCGAAGAGCTCACTGCTGATCTGGTAGAGCGCACCATGGGTCCGACCCGTCAAGCGCTGAGCGACTCCGGACTGTCCATCAGCGAAATCAACAAGGTGGTCCTGGTAGGCGGCTCCACCCGTATCCCTGCCGTTCAAGAAGCCATCAAGAAGCTCCTGGGCAAGGAACCCCACAAGGGCGTTAACCCTGACGAAGTGGTTGCTTTGGGCGCCGCTATCCAAGCCGGCGTATTGACCGGTGACGTGAAGGACGTTGTCCTGCTGGACGTTACTCCGCTGTCCCTGGGTATCGAAACTGCAGGCGGCGTATTCACCAAGATGATCGACCGTAACACTACGATCCCCACCAGCAAGTCGCAGGTGTACTCCACCTATGCCGACATGCAAACCAGCGTGGAAATCCACGTGCTTCAGGGCGAGCGTGCGATGGCTAACGGCAACAAAACGCTGGGCCGGTTTATGCTGAATGATATTCCCCCGGCACCCCGCGGCGTACCGCAAATTGAGGTTACCTTCAACATTGACTCCAACGGTATTGTCAACGTGTCCGCAACCGATAAGGGTACAGGCAAAAGCCAAAAGATCACCATCACCTCCTCAAGCGGCCTGTCCGACGAAGAGATTGACCGCATGATGAAGGATGCCGAGGCTCACGCTGAGGAAGACCGCAAGCGCAAGGAGCTGGTGGAAGCCAAGAACAATGCGGACCAACTGGTTTACACCGTCGAGAAGACCATTAAGGATCTTGGCGACAAGGTAGACGCCGGTGAAGTGGAAAAGGCCAACGCCGCCAAGGAAGCCGTTAAGCAGGCTCTGGAAGGCGATGACGTGGACGCCATCAAGAAGGCTACTGACGAGCTGTCCGAGGTTGTGCAGCAGCTGTCCGTGAAGATGTATGAGCAAATGGCAGCCCAGCAGCAAGCTGAAGGCGCAGGCGAAGCTGCCGGCAACGCTGGTCCGAAGGCCGACAATGTGGTCGACGCCGACTACACGGTAGTGGACGAAGACAAGAAATAAGCTGCTGATAAAAGAGCAGGCAATATACAGTGCAGGCGGGCCAAAGCCGGTTTTTACCGGCTTTGGCTTTGCGCTGGACGCGGATGGGGACTCGCCGGAAGGCGGGGCCGGTGGCTGATGCCGGCGTGAGGTCCGCGGCGGTGTTAATGGTGACGGGTGCTGCGGCTTGGCGTTAACGAAGCTGCGGCAACGCTTCTGCGATGGTGGAGGCGGTACATGTGGGAGTACGAGGACAACGAGATGCAGGTTGTTGCATCCTTGCGTCCCTGCTTACCCGCCAGCTGCCTGCCGTGGAAGCTAACGGCGGTAGAAGCCGCTATTTGCCTTCTGGAGACGCCGGTTTGATTCTAACGGCGGTGAGAGTCGCTATTTGCCGTACGGCAGGCGGAATCCGGCTGAATTGGCCGAAATAACGGCGCTGGCTTCCGTTAGATTTTGCAAATGCGGATTGTAGGCCAAACAACGGCTCTCACTTCCGTTAGAATGCCGGTGGGGCTTTTTAACAGTTTGACCTGCTGTCAGACAGCGGCCAGACATGATATAGTAATTTGGGGAAATGTAGATAGCCCTCAAATTGGCTGTGCCAATTTCGAGGCTCCATAACATATCCGGGACCGGAAGTGGTTTGTATATTTTGGGGTCCCCGCAAAGTACCCGGAATCTGCTTCGAGGGCAGGCTTCACTTTGTGGGGAAATGAATAAGGCGGTGGAACAGTGAGCAAGCGGGATTATTACGAGGTGCTTGGCGTGGAAAAGGGCGCCAATGCGGAGGATATCAAGAAGGCTTTCCGCAAGGCGGCACGCCAGTATCATCCGGACGTGAACAAAGCCGCCGACGCGGAAGAGAAGTTCAAGGAAGCGAAGGAAGCATACGACGTGCTGAGCGACGACCAGAAGCGCGCCACCTATGACCGGTATGGCCATGTGGACCCGAACCAGGGTATGGGCGGCGGAGGCGGCTTCAACGGCCAGGACTTCGGCGGCTTCGGCGATATTTTCGATATGTTTTTCGGCGGGGGAGGCGGCCAGCGCCGCAATCCCAATGCGCCCCAACGGGGCAACGACCTGCAATATTCCATGACCATAGAGTTTAAGGAAGCGGTGTTCGGCAAGGAAATGGATATTACCATTCCCCGGACGGAAACCTGCGAAACCTGCCACGGCAACGGGGCAAAACCCGGCACCAAAGCGGAAACCTGTAATGTCTGCAAAGGCAGCGGCCAGCAGGAAGTGGTGCAGAACACCGCTTTCGGCCGGATTGTCAACCGCAGAGTTTGCTCCGCGTGTAACGGCCAAGGCACGCTGATCAAGGATAAGTGTAATGATTGCCACGGCACCGGCAAGGTGAAGAAACAGCGGAAGATTCATGTGAAGATTCCCGCAGGTGTAGATGACGGAGCCCAGCTGCGGGTATCCGGCGAAGGGGAAGCCGGCACCAAGGGCGGCCCCTCCGGCGATCTGTACATCGTCATCCGTGTGAAATCCCATGATTTCTTCGAGCGCGAAGGTGACGATATCTACTGCGAGGTGCCTCTCACCTTTGCCCAGGCTGCTCTGGGGGATGAAATCGAAATTCCTACGCTGACCGAAAAGGTGAAGCTGAAGATTCCCGCCGGCACTCAAACCGGCACCTTCTTCCGGCTCAAAGGAAAAGGAGTGCCGCGCCTCCGGGGTTACGGCCAAGGGGACCAGCACGTGAAGGTGGTGGTGGTAACCCCCTCCAACCTCACTGACGAGCAGAAGGAGCTCCTCCGCCAGTTCTCCGGTCTCAACGGGGAGTTTATGCATGAGAAGCAGCAGTCCTTGTTCGAGCGGATGAAAAAAGCATTTTTAGGCGAATAGCAGCAGCTGTTTTCAACAAGCAAAAAGCCGGTTTCCCAAAGGGGAAGCCGGCTTTTTTGGCGGTATAAGAGGCAGTGATAATGGCGGCTGCGGACGCAGCCAATGAGCCAAGCGAATCAGGCTATGTACTTATTTACCGGAGCCAAAAGATAACGAGCACCAGCAAACCCAGTATAATCCGGTACCAGCCGAATACCTTAAAGTCATGCTTCCGGATGTAATTCATCAGGAAACGGATAATGACCAACGATACCACAAACGCTACGGCCATCCCGACGATCAGCCAGACCAGCTCCTCAGACGAGAAGTTAAAGCCGAATTTCATCAGCTTCAGCAGGCTTGCCCCAAGCATGGTGGGCACCGCCAGGAAAAAGGTGAACTCTGCCGCAATGGTCCGCGAAACGCCCAGCACCAATGCTCCCACGATGGTTGCTCCCGAACGGGAGGTGCCGGGGAAAATGGCGGCGATAAGCTGGAAAATCCCGATCAGGAACACAATCCGGTAGGTCAGCCCGCCGATATCGGTGACGGAGGCAATGCGGCCCTTGTTGTTGTTTTCGATGATGATAAACAGAATGCCCACCAGAACCAGCATCACGGCAACGGTCCCGTAGTTGTAAAAGATGGGATTCAGTTTGTCATCCAGAGTGACGGCATAAATCCCGGCCGGAATACAGCCAACGACAATTTTGGGCCACATGGAGAGAACATCCTTCTTCACCGTCAGCCCGCCCTTGAACGTAAACGGGACCAGCTTGCTCCAATAGATGACTACAACCGCCAGTATGGAGCCGAACTGGATCACTACCAGGAACATCTCCATAAATGCGGCGCTGGCATGCAGGGACAGAAATTCGTCCACCAGAATCATGTGCCCGGTACTGCTGATGGGCAGCCATTCGGTTATTCCCTGGACAATACCGAGAAAAATCACTTTCAAAAGCTCCAGCCAATCCAAACTTGTCATTGTAGCATCTTCCTTTTGATAGAGTAAAATTGCGGGATACGGTACCGCGGCGCGTGCAACCCCCATTATATACGCTAGGGACAAGGATAGTAAATCAAACGCTGCATAAGAATCGCCGCCCCGGCTTAACCTATGGGTGCCGCCGTTACCCTTGTGTTTATATGACGGATGCCGGTTCCGATTTGTAGCAGGTGTCCCCAAAAATCCCTTTTTCCAGCAAAGTGTTCTCAAATAAGGAGGCCTATCACATGGATAAAAAGAATTTCTCCTTGCCCAAAACCGCTAAGCGGCTCCCCATTGTAAAAGCTCAGGATGTGGAGTTTTCCATGGACGAGGCGGATGCGGAAGATCTGGAGGCTATGGAGCGTGCTGAGGCCGCGGAGAAGCGGCAGAATGAATTCTGATGGAAAAGAACGTATTGGCTTATTTCAAAACGCGGGATGAAGCGCAGGAAGTGCTGAACAAGCTGAAGGCGCTCCGGGTGGAGGACGCCCGGATTGACCATGTGGCCAAGTATCCCCAGGAGGCCCGGGAAATCCAGATTAATCCGGCTACCGGCAATGTCTCCAGTCTGGGTGAACTGACCCAGGAGGCAGAGGTAAACTCCCGTGATGCCGGCGTTCTGATGGCTGCCGACCCTGCCGCCAGCGGGCTAAGCGACGGAGGCGGCAACGGTGTGACCGGCAGGGATATTCTCTTAACTGCCATCGTGAACGAGTCCATCCATCATCAGGTGCTTCATCTGGTGGAGCAGGCGGGTGGAATGGTGTAAAAGAAAAGCAGGAGTTCCCGTCCAAAAGGGCTCCTGCTTTTTGCTTTTGATTAGGCTTAGGCGTTCTCCACTAAAGAATCGCACTGGTCTTTCAGTCTGCGCCATTGAATCTCCGTTTCCGAAGCCTGCTGCTCCAGGGCGTGGGTGATTCCGTCAACCTGGCGGATATAGCTGTGCAGCTTCTGGTCCGCCTTCTCAATCCGCTCCTGGACAAGAAAGTCGGTAATCCAGCCGTCCATAAAATAATCGCCCAAACGCAGCGTATCGCTGATATCTGTATCAAAGGCGGTCAGCTGCATCTTGACATCGTCCAGCTCATCGCGCAGCCGCAGCAGCTTCTTGCCGGCTTCCTTTGCATAGGTTTGAGCGGCTTGAAGCCGGCTGTGCTTCATATGTGTGGCAATGAAGCCCCCGCCGAGAATATCGAAGGTGCTCCAGTTTTCCGCGGAGTTCAAACTGGAATCGGCAATCTCCAATGCGGCCAGAGCATCCCGTCCCGCTGCTGCCGCTTCCTTAAGCTCCGTCAGCCTGGTCCTGGCATCGGACATCTCCTCGGATAGCCGGACCAGCTCTCCTGCGAGCTCAGGCTTGAACCGGTGTATCAGCTGCTCCTTTTCCCGCATCAGCTCAGCAAGAAGCATTTCCGCAGAGCCGGTGGCCAGCAGCTTTTCCTTAAGCTCGGCCTTCTCAAGCTCAGCCTCCTCCAGCAATGCCGCGGCCTGATCATATTTGAGCCGGGCCTCCAGCACCTCCTTTTCCTCCTGGCCCAGCTTCTCGTCCTTCTGTCCGGTAAGGGTGTACCATAGATTGGAAACACTCATGGACAAAAGGCGCTCCACATCCTCCTCCTCCTGCGCAACCACTGCCCGCCATAAAAAGGTTTGCTTCTCCAAATCCCGGCAGCGTTTATTCACAGCTGAAAGCTGCTGCTCCCACCTTTCTTTGTTGCGGATGTTTTCCTTGCACTCTGCATGTCTCCGGTTCCATTCCTCAAACATCGGCCATCCTCCGTTCAATTTGTTTCTCTTGTTAAATACGCGAATTTTGCCTATATCGTTTCGGTTGTAGTAGAATAGAGGGACGTGCGGCCAAATTGCCGCTTTACCTATGAGAATCGACCGGGAGGATTTACGGATATGCGTTGGTACGAAATTACGGTTCACACCACGGAAGAAGCAATTGAAATGATCTCCAACTTTCTCCATGAGCTGGGCGCAGGCGGCGTCACCATCGAGGAATCGGGCACGCTGAACAAGCAGCGGGACACATCACTCGGCCAATGGTACGAAAAACCGTTGAACGATATTCCCGAAGGCCGCGCGGTGATTCAGGGGTATTTTCCCCAGGGCACCGGAATGGATGACATTCTGGCTCAGCTGAAGGAATCGGTGGCGGAGCTTTCGGACTATGACATCGATACGGGCAATCCCCAGTTCAGCATGAAGGAAGTGGACGAGGAGGATTGGGCCACAGCCTGGAAGCAGTATTTTAAGCCATTGCGCGTGTCTGACCGCCTCACCATCAAACCGACCTGGGAGGAGTACGAGGCAGGCCCGGAGGAAATCATTCTGGAGCTGGATCCGGGTATGGCCTTCGGCACCGGCACCCATGCCACAACCGCCCTTTGTCTGCGCACCTTGGAGAGTGTTGTGAAGCTTGGGGATGAGGTCATTGATGTGGGCACCGGCTCAGGCATTCTGTCCATTGCCGCCGCCAAGCTGGGCGCAAGCCATGTGCTTGCCCTGGATTTGGACCCGGTAGCCGTCTCCAGCGCCACGGAGAATACCCGTTTGAACGGCCTGGAAGAGACAATTACAGTTGTGGAAAGCGATCTGCTGAAGGCCATCCGGACTCAGGCCGAAGGAAAAGAGGGGTTGGGAGTTACCCTTCCGGTACAGGTCGTAGTCGCCAATATTCTGGCTGAAATTATTCTTCTGTTCGTCGCCGATGTGTTCGAAGCGCTGCAAAGCGGAGGCACCTATATCGCGTCGGGCATCATCAAGCAAAAGCAGGCGGAGGTGGAACGGGCCTTAACCGAGGCCGGCTTCCGGGTGGAAGACCGTTACGAGGAGACAGATTGGGTGGCGATTGTTGCCAGAAAGCCATAGGTGATGCATGAATAATCTGTTCGGCATTCAGTTTGATGTATTGCCGTTCTATCTGATTGTAATAGTGTTGGCGTTTACGTTGCATGAATTTGCCCATGCCTATGTGGCGGACCGCTTCGGCGATCCCACTCCCCGGTCCATGGGCCGACTGACCTTGAATCCTCGTGTTCATATTGATATCATGGGCATTCTGTTAGTCTTTCTGGCAGGTTTCGGCTGGGCGCGTCCGGTTCTGATCCGCTCCAGCTTCTTCAAAAAGCCGCGGCTGATGAGTGTGCTGGTTTCTGTAGCGGGACCCTTGTCCAACCTGGTTCTGGCTGTGGTGGGGGTATTGACGGCTTTTCTGCTGTCCCACTTCAATGCCTACGAGGCAATGTCGGTTGGGGTGTTCCGGGCGGTTTCCATCTTTTTGCAAATGCATATTCTCTTGAATTTGGGGTTGTTTATCTTTAATCTTCTGCCGCTGCCGCCCTTGGACGGTTACCGGATTATTTATGAATTCCTCCCGGTGCAATGGCGGGAGCGGATGCGGACCTTTGAACAGTATGCGGTTTTGGTTTTTCTTGTGATTGTGCTGATTCATCCGCTGTATAGTGTGACCCTGGGACCGGTCCTGGATTTGCGGTGGGATCTGCTGCGGGGGATTAACCAGCTGTTTGTTATGCTGTTCGGGAGTCACGAGCAGCTGTCCAAAATCGGGATTCTGATGCTGTAGAGTCGCTCCGGGAGTTAAGTCCGTTGGAAATGGCGCCGTTAGCCGGGGCCGTTCAACCGGGCTTAACTTCGAGGCGTTTTTGGCGGGTAGAAGGAGTACATCGTTATTGCAGGCCTGCAGATGGCCGTAAGCTCTCAACAAGAAAGGTTGGCGTAGGCCATGCAACGTTATTTTGTGCCGCCGGAGCAATTGGAAGGCAATCTGGCGAGGTTAACTGGCGACGACGCCCATCATCTGGTGAAGGTGATGCGCGCTGAACCCGGCGAGGAAATTATTATAAGCAACGGCTTGGACCGGGAGGTGCTGGCCCGGGTGTCTGACATCGGCAAAGGGCTGGTAGAGGCGGAGGTAGTCCGGGAGCTTCCGATGGATAAAGAGGCGACCGTAGAGGTGTGGATCGCCCAAAGCCTGCCCAAGGGGGACAAGCTGGAGACGGTCATCCAGAAGTGTACGGAGCTTGGGGCAGACCGGTTTATTCCCTTTTTGTCCAAACGGACGGTTGTGCAATATGATGACAAAAAAGAGGCCAAACGTGTGGAGCGTTGGTCCAAAATTGCCAAGGAAGCGGCGGAGCAGGCGCACCGGAACCGGGTTCCGGCTGTGGAAACACCGGTAAGCTGGAAGCGGCTTTTGGAGCTGGTGAAGGAAACGGATCTGGCCTTGTTCTGTTATGAGCTGGAAAGCGGGCTCACCCTGCGGGAGCGGCTGGCGGAGCAATTGAGCTCCCCTGCGGCTGACGGGCGCCGCCCGAGAATCCTGGTTCTGGTAGGCCCGGAAGGGGGCTTTACGGAGCAGGAGGCCCTGGAGGCGGAGGCTGCCGGCTGCAGGAGCATCAGTCTAGGCAAACGGATTTTGCGTACGGAAACTGCCGCAATGGCGGCGTTGGCTTGCATTATGTATGAATCGGGAGAAATGGGAGGGAAGAGCTGATGGCAAGGGTTGCGTTTCATACCTTGGGCTGCAAGGTGAATTTTTATGAGACGGAAGGGATCTGGCAGCTCTTCCGCAACGAGGGCTACGAAAAGGCGGAGTTTGAAGAAAAGGCGGATGTGTATGTGATTAACACCTGCACGGTCACCAATACAGGGGACAAAAAAAGCCGCCAGGCTATCCGCCGCGCCATCCGCCGCAATCCGGAGGCGATTATTGCCGTTACCGGATGTTATGCCCAGACTGCGCCTGCGGAGATTGCCGCCATCCCCGGCGTGGATATTGTCATCGGCACCCAGGACCGGGACAAGATGATGGACCTGGTCCACAAGTATCAGGCGGAAAGAGCGCCAATCAACGCCGTCCGCAATATCATGAAAACCCGGGAATTCGAGGAGCTGGATGTTCCCGAATTTACCGGCCATACCCGGGCGTTCCTGAAAATCCAGGAGGGCTGCAATAACTTCTGCACCTTCTGCATCATTCCTTGGTCCAGAGGGCTTATCCGCAGCCGCAAGCCGGAAAGTGTGCTGGCCCAGGCCAGACAGCTGGTGGAGACAGGCTATGAGGAAATTGTGCTGGCGGGTATTCATACCGGCGGGTACGGGGAGGATCTGGACGGCTACAATCTGGCCATGCTGCTGCGGGATTTGGACAAGGTGGACGGTCTCAAGCGAATCCGCATCAGCTCCATTGAAGCCAGCCAAATTGACGAGCAGATTCTGGACGTGCTGGGCTCCTCCTCCAAAATGTGCCGCCATTTGCACATTCCCCTGCAGGCCGGGGATGATACGGTGCTGGCTGCCATGCGCCGGAAGTATACCACGGCGGAATTTGGCCGCAAGCTGGAACTGATCCACAGAACCATGCCGGATGTGGCGGTAACCACGGATGTGATTACCGGTTTTCCCGGCGAAACCGTGGAGATGTTTGAGAGCGGCCTGCATTTTATGGAACGGATGCAGTTTGCGGATATGCATATCTTCCCTTATTCGAAACGGACGGGCACACCTGCCGCCAGGATGGACGGGCAGATTCCGGAGGAGGAGAAGAACCGCCGGGTCAGCCTGCTGATGGAGCTGTCCTCCCGGATGCGGCTGGAGTATTCCAAGCGCTTCGCCGGACAGATCCTGGAGGTCATCCCGGAGATGGGCGCCTACGAAGGCGACGGGGATGTGGAGCTGATCGGACATTCGGACAATTATCTGCATATTGCCTTCTCCGGACCCAAGGAGCTGGCAGGGCGGATGGTTCAGGTTCGTATGACAGAGGCGGGAGTCCCCTATTGCCGGGGTGTTAGGCTCAATGAGACAGTAATGTCCGGGTTTTCCCGTTAAGAGCAGGTTTTAAAGTCTTCAGTAAGGGGATGAATAAAAGCGTGAAGGAAATATCCGCCGGAGGAGTGGTGTACCGGAACTTCGAAGGACGGCAGCAAATTCAGCTGATTCAGGACCGGTACGGAAAAATTACGCTTCCCAAAGGAAAGATGGAGACCGGTGAAACCGTCAAGGAAACCGCGCTCCGGGAAATCCGGGAGGAGACGGGGATTACGGGGCGCATTATCAAGCCGCTGGATGTGATCCGTTACCAATATCATCTTCCGCGGGTGGGGCTTGTCCACAAGGAGGTCCATTATTATCTGGTAGAGGCGGAAGGCGGAACGCTTAAGCCCCAGGTGGAGGAAATCCGGGGAGTGGAATGGCTGGAGGTGCCGGATGCGGCTTACCGACAGCGCAAAAACGGCTATGCCAATAATGATTCCATCCTGCACAAGGCGTTGTGGGAATTGGGATATGACGAGAAGGGGATGAAGCGAAACGATGGAAACCATTAATTTGGGCGGATTTATCGACCATACGCTGTTAAAGGCGGATGCTACGTCGCAGGCTATCGAGAAGCTGTGCCGGGAAGCGGTGGAGCATCAATTTTACAGCGTTTGCGTCAACGGGGTTTGGGTGCCGTACTGCAAGGAGCTTCTGAAGGGTTCGGAGGTTAAAATCAGTGTGGTGTGCGGATTCCCACTTGGAGCGAACACACCCAAAGCCAAAGCAGCGGAGGCGGCGGATGCCGTGGAGAACGGCGCCAATGAAATTGACATGGTGCTGCAGATCGGCCAGCTGCTGGAGGGGCGTCTGGACCAGGTGGAGGATGATATCCGCCAGGTGGTGAAGGCTGTGGAAGGAAGCGCCATCGTGAAGGTAATCTTCGAAACGGGCTTCCTCAATGATAAGCAAAAGGAAACGGCTTGCCGGCTTTCGGAGCAGGCCGGGGCCCATTACGTAAAAACCTCCACCGGCTTCGGTCCGGGAGGAGCGACAGTGGAGGATATCCGTCTGATGCGTGCCTCCGTTTCGCCCCATATCGGCGTGAAGGCGTCAGGCGGCGTGCGGGATAGAGCGGCAGCCCTCCTGATGATCGAAGCGGGTGCAACCCGTCTGGGTACCAGCTCCGGTGTGGCGATTGTATCGGGTGCAGCAGGCGGCAGCGGTTATTAAGGAGCTGCGGCACTGTTACGAAGCGTCAAGCTGGATGCGGCGCAAGCCGGGCAGGTAACAAAGCGGCAGTGCCACCAGGGAGCAGACGATGTTGAAAATGGTCTGGGCATGGGCAATTTGGGCGCCCGGGTCGGTGGTGATAATGGCGGTCATCTGCTCCAGGACACCGGTGAGGGGGAAGAATAATAGCGCGCCTCCCGCGTTCAGCAGGATATGCGCCCAGGCCACGTAGAGGCCGAAGCGGGAGCCGCCGATGCTGGCGATCAATGCGGTGACGCAGGTACCGATGTTGGCGCCGATGACGATGGCGATGCCCAGCTCCGGGGTGATGGCCTGGATGGAGGCCAGCCCCATGGTCATGGCGATGGTGACGGCTCCGCTGTGAAGAAGGGCGGTAACGGCGGCGCCGGCCATCACACCCCAGAACAGGCTCTCCTGGGCCTTCTGGACGAACCAGCCCAGCATGCCCATGGATTGCAGGGCGGGTGTGATGCTCTGCATCACCTGCATCCCAAGCAGCACACAGGCAAAACCCATGACGGCGATAGGAACCAGCCGCAGGGAGCGGAGCTTGCGGGCAGGGTAGCTGCTGTCCGGCAGGCTAAGGGCCGTGAACCACAGCACGGCGGCTCCCAGCAGGATCGGTAGCGCCAGCCGGGTCAAATCCAGGCCGACCAGCTCGGTGGTCATGCAGGTGCCGATATTGCTGCCCAGAATAATGCCCAGGGTCTGGGGGAATCTCATTACCCCGGCGTTGACCAGACCGATGGTGATGACGGTGACGGCGGTGCTGCTCTGCAGAACGGCCGTTATTCCCGTTGCGGCCACAAGTCCCCTGGCGGGAGTCCGGGTGAAGCGTTCCAGAATCACCTGAAGGTAGCGCCCGGCCCAGCTGTGCAAGGCCCATTCCATGGCCTTCATGCCAAAGAGGAAAATCGCCAGCCCCGCCGCCATCGGCAGAATAATGAGTGAGAACAACGGAATCCTGCTCCTTTCTGCCTGATTGCTTCAGGTGATGGAAGATGTATTGTATATGTATGACAAGCCGGGGCCGGACATGTTGGTTTGTCCGCCGTTGGTACATAAATTGGAACAAGGGACAGGAGAGGTTTGGATGGTTGCGTCTGTTTTTTTGATACGGAAACGCAAGAAGCGGCTGGAGGAAGGGCATCCCTGGATATTCGCCAACGAGATTGAGCGGGTGGAAGGGGAGCCGGCACCGGGAGAGATTGTCCATGTGCGCAGCCATGCGGGGCAATTCCTGGCTTCAGGCTATTATAACGAAGCCTCGCAGATCCGGGTCCGGGTAGTGGGATACGAGCCCATGGAGGAGCTGACCCGTGAGCTTCTGACGGAACGGCTGCTCCGCTGCCGGGAGCTGCGGGAGCGGTTTCTGCCTGAGGCGTCCGCATATCGGGCAGTGTACGGAGAAGCGGATTTCCTGCCGGGGCTGGTGGTGGACCGCTTCGGCGATATCCTGGTAGTACAGATCCTCACCTTGGGTATGGATTTGCGCCGGGAGCTCATTGTGGACGCGCTGGTTGAGGTGTTTGGGCCGGCGGGGATTTATGAGCGCAGCGATGTGTCTGTCCGCGAGCTGGAAGGATTGAGCCAGCGCACGGGCGTCCTGTACGGGGATTGCCCGGAAAAGGTGCAGATTACGGAAAACGGCCTGCTGCTGGAGGTGGACATTGTCCACGGCCAAAAAACGGGGTATTTCTTCGACCAGCAAGCTAACCGGGCTCTGCTCGCTCCATTGGTGAAGGGCTGGGGAGCCAGAAGCGGCATCCGCCTGGAGGAGCGGGAGACGGAGAACGGCAGGGAAACCGTCCCTGTTAACCCCAACGGCAAGGTGGTTACCTTCCCCTACTGGGACGGAGCCACGGTGCTGGAATGTTTTTCCCATACGGGGAGCTTTACACTGAATGCCTGCAAATTCGGAGCGAAGAAGGTCACCTGCCTGGATATATCGGAGCTGGCGGTGGAGTCTGCACGGCGGAATGTGGAGCTGAACGGCTTTCAGGACCGGGTGGAATTCGTGGTGGCCGATGCATTCGAATATTTGCGGGCCCAGGTGAAGGGGCTTGACGACCGCAAGGAGCGTGCCGCTGCGGCAGAAAAGAAGGTGGATACCTCCGCCAAGCTGGCACAAGGGGGCCGGACCTGGGATGTGGTGATCCTTGATCCTCCGGCCTTTGCCAAAACCCGGAATGCGGTTGAAGGTGCCTGCCGCGGGTATAAGGATATTAACCTGCATGGGCTAAAGCTGGTCAATGAAGGCGGGTTTTTGGTTACGGCCAGCTGCAGCTACCATGTCCGGCCGGACCTGTTTCTGGAGACCATCCACGAAGCAGCCAAGGATGCAGGCAAGGTGCTGCGGCTTCTGGAGTTCCGCGGCGCAGGCAAGGACCATCCCCAGATTCTCGGGGTGGACGAGGGCAATTATCTGAAGTTCGCCATTTTTCAGGTGCACAGCCGGAAGTAGGATGAAGGCCGGTGCGGCGGATGGAAGCGGCCGGTAGCAGCCGGGAGCGGCTGGTTTAAGCGGCAACTGACCAGGCGAAGGATAAAGTTGGGTGTTCAATTTGACAAAAACAGACGAGTTGGTTCATCATTGGAAGTAGAAAAAGAACCCCAAATTTAAAATTCATTTTTTGAAAGGGGAATGGAAAATGGTTAGCGACAATCTGTTGAAGGAATTGAATGAGCAGTTGAATTTCGAGTTTTACTCCGCACACGTGTATGTGGCCATGGCCGCCTACTGTTCGTCGGAGAATCTGGACGGCTTTGCCAACTTCTTCCTTGTCCAGGCGGAGGAAGAACGGTTCCATGCCATGAAGATCTACAACTACATCAATGCAGTGGGGGCGAGAGCCACCATCAGCGGGATGGGCGACGTTTTCAACGGGTATGAATCGGTCCTGGACTGCTACAAGAAGGGCCTGAAGCATGAGAAGGAAAACACCCGGCGCTTCTACAAGCTCATGGATATTGCCATGGAGGAGCGGGAGCATGCGACCATTGGTTTCCTGAAGTGGTTTATTGACGAGCAGGTGGAGGAAGAGGACACCTTCGAGAAACTGATCCAAAAGCTGAAGCGCATCGACAAGGACAGCAGCGCTTTTTATGCCTTGGAGCAGGAGCTGGCCACACGGGTATTCACTCCCCCGGCCAATGCCTAATTCCTGACTCAAGGCTGCATAAACGGATAGAACGGGGACAGCCCTTCGCTATATTGGCGGAGGGTTGTTTCTTTTTTAATGGTTTATCGCGTTAAAGTATGACGGTGCGAGGGGTGAGATATGAGTTTGCGGCCCCTTGTCGTCCATTATCCCTTTCACTCAGGAGGCAGCGGGAAAGGGGCAGGAGTTGGAATGGGGGAGAACTTGTGAACAAATTAGAGCTTTTGGGCATCAGGGAAAAAAACACCGTTCTGAATGCACGCGCTCGAGTGTAATTTACCGGATAATGGAGCCGGACTGATGAGCCCGGAGCTCTAACGGAACTCCGCGACACTTACAGGTCAAAAATGGGGGTGTGCCAATTTTAACGGAACTCAGCGACCGTTAGCGGATGGAATTACAGTTAATTAGTCTGGTTTTGCCCGCTAAGAGCGTCTCAGTTCCGTTAGCGCGCCAAAAGTGACGAATGTGGCTTCTAAGAGTCGCTGAGTTCCGTTAGCGCTGTGCTCACCAACTGCACCCCCCGCAACCAACTTTTTGTAAACAACTGCCCAACTCCGTCAACCGATCCCGCTCCGGCTTTACCGTTGATTTCATTACCGGCAGCTTAAACTTACCGCAATCCGCTGACTGTCCCCGCTGAACGCACCATTGTCATTAAACCGTGATTTCGCTCCAGTCGCCGTTCTTGCTGTCCAATCTCGCCGCTGGACGCCCATCTCATCCAGCTATTCAACCCTGCTGTCCAAGCTCGCTTAGTCCGCCGTCCCCGCCACTCTCTCCTGTAGTCCAATGCTCCACCTACCTTCGCGAACCGCCCCGGTTGCCCCCCGCTCTTTACCGAGTCCAGCCCCTCCCTCTAACCAACAAGTCCATTACTCATGCTGCCTTGAGGGAAGCAGATCTCTCCAGGAGGTTAGGACGATGCTCCGACTCCGCAGCATCTCGCGGAAATCCGGGTCCAGCGGGAGATGGTATTCCCATTCCCGTTTGATCCAATGGCTTCCGGCCACCTTCAGCTGCCCGCCGGGCAAAGCGGGATGGAGGGTTAGCTCGGTTGTAGTCCCAGGCTTTAGCGCGGACAGTGCGTCAAGGATGCGGTTTTTAAACAAGGAATAGTCCTCGCCGGGAACCATGCTGTAGTCGGGAACAATCAGGTCGTCGATCAGGGGAATGTCCTGCAGCTCCAGCCATTCCACCAAGTTTGCCAGCTGCGTCCGCGCCTCAGGAGGAAGACCAGGGGCATATTTGATTTGCCGGGGCAGCTTGAAGGGCAAACGGTACTCCAGGCATAGCTGCCGGATAACGGGGAAAAGACGTTCATCCCCCGAGTGGATACCCAGCAGACAGCCTTGGTGGGTATCCACATGAGTCAGCCGAATGCCGGCGGCCAGAAGAAACCGGATTTGTGCGCTTGTCTCCAGCAGAATGTCAGCGGGCTCCCCCTCCTTTTCCAAAACGGACAATGAGCTTAAAAAGGTTTCTTCTCCACCGATAAGGCTAATAATCGACCGGGTGGAGGCGAGAGGGGAATGACCATTAGACAACGACAAATGGGCGCCTGTGCAGAAGCTGGGATGTACGGCGGCAAATCGGCAGGCTTCCTCAACGGCCTGGCCCCCTGCCAAGAGAGAAGCAGAGGTAATGGCGTCCAGCCGGATCAGGGAGTGAATGGCGCGGTTCACCGCCGGGTGGTGTCCCCAGTCATCGGCATGAATGATCAGCCGGATGGCTTCGGGGGCGAAAGGGAGAGATTGGGACATCAGGATCACGCTCCTTTTTGAAATAAAAAAAGAATGCGGAAAGCCTGAATCAGGCCTCCGCATTTCAAAAAGCAGTGTACCATGACTTTCCTGAAAGTCAAGATGTTTCCGGCTGAAAAATATTGGCAGATTCCACACATATGTTCCCATGGTGACAGATGTGGTACAATGGGGGGAGATGTTACGGCTAAAGGAGCGTTGAAGCATGGGCATGCGGTTTGTGATCGGCAGAGCGGGCAGCGGGAAAAGCACCCTATGTCTGGAGGAGATCAAAAGCAGGCTGCAGGAGAGCCCGGACGGGCATCCCCTGGTGCTGCTGGTGCCGGAGCAGGCTACCTTTCAAACGGAGCAGGCCTTGGTTTCCGCACCGGGTGTAAAGGGGCTGATCCGGGCGCAGATTCTGAGCTTCCGCCGCCTGGGGTGGCGGGTCATGCAGGAAACCGGAGGGACCGCAGGGACCCCCATTGATGACCTCGGCAAAAAAATGCTGCTGCATAAGCTTTTACATAAATATAATCAAGAGCTGCGCCTGTTCCGGCAGGCATATGATAAAACGGGTTTTGTGGACCAGCTTCACGGTCTGGTAGGGGAATGGAAGCGGCATAATCTCACCCCGGAGGATCTCGAGGGGTATTACCGCCGCATCGGCAAAAGCCTTCCCGATTCGGCAGCCGCTTTGGATAATAAGCTGCATGATCTCATCCTGGTCTATAAGCATTATGAAGCTGAGTTGGCGCGGGGATATCTGGATGGGGATTCATTTCTGACCCGTCTGGCGGAGCGTGCCGGGCAATGCGGCTGGTTAGCGGAGGCGGAAATCTGGATCGACGGCTTTAATGGATTTACCCCCCAGGAGCGGACAGCGGTTGCGGTTTTGGCCCAACACAGCCGGAATGTGACTCTGACCCTTACCCTGGACCGGCCGTATTCGGCAGGGGAGTTCCCCGGTGAGCTGGACCTGTTCCATCCGGCCGCCAGCGCTATGCGCAAGCTTCAGGAAGCCTTGGAGGAAAAAGGGGTTCACGGTGCGGATGTGCAGGTTTTGGATAAACAGGTGCCGTCCCGGTTTACCCATAGCCCCATGCTGGCTCATCTGGAGCGGCAGTATGAGCACCGGCTGTCCTCTGCCAGGAGGACTTATGCACCGGTGCCGTCCGCTGCCCCGCAGGTTGTTGTCCGTGCGGCGGTGAACCGCCGGGCAGAGGTGGAAGTGGCTGCCCGGCAGATGGTCGCGCTGGTGCGGGATAAGGGCTACCGCTGGCAGGATATAGCGCTCCGGCTGCGCAGTCTGGAGGTATATGCGGATCTGCTGGAGACGGTATTTTCCGAATATGGGATTCCGTATTTTATGGACCATAAGCGCCAGGTGCTGCATCATCCTCTTGTGGAGCTGATCCGCTCCTCCCTGGAGGCGGTGAACGGCTATTGGCCGTACGAGGCGGTGTTCCGGTGCATCAAAACCGGGTTTTTCCTTCCGCTGCCGGGAGAGGACGATGCCCCGTGCCAAGAGGATTGGGATGCCTTCGAGAATTATGTGCTGATGTATGGTATACACGGCAGGCGGTTTACCGATGAACGGAGCTGGAGGCTCCGGAAGCTGGCTCCCTTGGAGGATACCGTACCGGAGGCTGCTGACGAGGCTGGCGGAGAGGCTGCGGGGGAGGAAGCCGGACAGGCTGATCCGGTGATTGCGGCTTGTGCCCATAGGGCGATCGAGCCCCTGGAACGGCTGCAAAAGCGACTGGAGAAGGCCGGAGGTGCGCCGGAAATGGCGGAGGCCTTGTTCCAACTGCTGGAGGAGCTGCGTGTGCCGGAACGCCTGGAGCTGTGGATGCAGCAGGCGGTGGCTGACGGCCGTCCGGAGAAGGCCAGGGAGCATTCCCAGATTTGGGAGCTGTGTATGGATGTGCTGGACCAGCTGGCAGAGCTTTTGGATCAGGAGACCATGAAGCCGCAGCTGTTTGCCCGTCTTGTGGAGACAGGGCTGGACAGCCTGCGTATGGGCCTGGTTCCGCCGGCGGTGGATCAGGTGCTGGTGGGGACCATCGACCGCACCCGCTCCTCCCAGGTAAAAGCGGTGTTTGTGCTGGGAGCCAATGACGGCGTGCTTCCCCAAAAGATCAACGACGATGGCATTATTGCCGAAAATGAGCGGGAGTTCCTGCTGAACCAGGGTGTGCCCATGGCCGACAGCGGGCGCAGGCGGCTGTTGGACGAGCAGTATCTCATCTATACGGTGCTGTGCGCTCCTGCGGACCTGTTGTATCTGAGCTATGCCCTGGCTGACGAAGAGGGCAAAACCCTGCTTCCCTCCGAGGTGGTGAAGCAGATCGGATGGCTGCTGCCGACGGTTAAGCCGGTCCTGGCGGAAGCACGGCCCCATGCGGCTATGACGGACGCCGAGCAGCTGGAGTTTGTGGCAACGCCCGGCAAGGCGGTTGCGGATGCTGTGGCCCAGCTGCGGGAGGCCAAACAGGGGAAGAACGTATCCCCCGTGTGGGTATTGGCGTACAACTGGCTTTTGGGCCGCCGGGAATGGAGGAGCAAGCTCCATACGTCCTCCCGTTCACTGTTTTATTTCAACCGGGAGGAGCCGCTTTCTGCAGATACATCCCTGCTTCTGTTCGGTGACAATCTCCGGGCTAGCGTGTCGCGGATGGAGCGGTTTGCCGCCTGTCCGTTTTCCCATTTTGCGGCGTATGGACTGAGGCTGCGGGAGCGGAAGATTTACCGGCTGGAGGCACCCGATATCGGGCAGCTGTACCATGCGGCCTTAAGCGGCTTTGCCCGGCAGCTCTCTGCGGAGCAGCTGGACTGGGGCTCGCTGACGGAGGAGGAAATTATCCTCCGGGTCAACGGGCTGGTGGACTTTTTATCCCCCAAGCTGCAGAACGAAATTTTGTCCAGCACCTCCCGTTACAAGTATATGGCCCACCGCCTCAAAGGGATTTTGTCCAAAACCTCCTCGGCTCTGGCTGAGCATGCCCGCAGGGGCGCGTTTGTGCCGGTGGGGCTGGAGGTGGGCTTCGGACCCGGGGAAGAGCTGCCGGCGCTGGTGCTGCCTCTGCCCGGAGGACATGCCATGGAGCTGGTGGGACGCATCGACCGGGTGGACCGGGCCTACAGCGACAAGGGATTGCTGCTGCGGATTATGGACTACAAGTCAAGCCCCACCATGCTCCGGCTGCCGGAGGTGTATCACGGGCTGTCCCTGCAGATGCTGACCTATCTGGATGTGGTGCTGACCCATGCCCCCATGTGGTTAGGAGAGCCTGCCCATCCGGCGGGGGTGCTGTATTTTCATGTGCATAACCCGCTTTTGGCCTGCCGGAACAAGCCGGAGCAGGGGGAAGCCCAAGCGGCGGCACGCAAGCAGTATAAGACCCGTGGCCTGGTTACGGCCGATGCAGAAACGGTATTTCTCATGGACAAAAGCTTAAAGGAAAAGGGCGGGCATTCCGACCTTATCCCCGTAGCCATGAAAGCCGACGGCACCTTCTACAAAAGCGCCTCGGTAGCCACGGAAGCGGGCTGGGAGAAGCTGCGCACCCATGTGCGGGGAGCCGTGCGGCAGATCGGCACGGATATTCTCGGAGGAAGAGTGGAGGCGGAGCCTTACCGTCTGGGCAAAAAAACCGCCTGCGCCTTTTGCCCGTACCGTCCGGTTTGCAGCTTTGACCCGCAGCTGTCGGGTAATAAAGAACGGACTATGCGCCAATACGGCAAAAACGATATCTGGCTGGCTCTGGAGGAAACGGCTCCAGGGGAACAAGGAAACGGGAAAGGAGGGGGCACCCATGACGGATTCGGCAAATAAGGGCCTTGCGGCGGGCGGCAGCCTCCCGGAGGCTCTCACCGGGCTCCCGGAGAAACCTCCCGGCAGCAAATGGACGGACAGCCAATGGCGGGCTGTGGTCAGACGGGGGCGGAACCTGCTGGTAGCGGCGGCGGCCGGCTCCGGCAAAACGGCGGTGCTGGTGGAACGGATCATCCGCCGGGTGTCCGATGAGGAGGATCCGGTAGATGTGGACCGGCTTCTCGTAGCTACCTTCACCAAGGCGGCAGCGGCGGAAATGCGGCAGCGGATCGGTGAGGCGCTGGAGAAGGCTCTTTACGGCATGCCTGATTCCGCCCACCTGAAGCGCCAGCTGTCCCTGTTGAACAGGGCATCCATTACCACCTTGCACTCCTTCTGCATGGAGGTGATCCGGCGGTACTTCCATACCATTAATCTGGACCCGGGTTTCCGGGTAGCGGATGATACGGAGGCCGCCTTGATACGCCAGGAGGAGCTGGAATCGCTTCTGGAGGAGCGGTACGGGGAAGCGCCGGAGGGACATCCCTTTTGGACGCTGGCGGATTGGTATGGGGGGGACCGCAGCGACGCGGCACTTTTGGCATTGGTGGAGAGGCTCTATGAGGCTTCCCGCAGCCATCCCTTCCCGGACCGCTGGTTGGCGGATATGTGCGGCATGTTCCGGGCGGAGAGCGGTGCTATGACCGGGGACAGGGATAGCGTAAAGACAGGCGGGAAGAGCGATGAAGAGGGGCTGGAGAGGCTGGAGGGACATCCATGGTTTGTCTCCCTTCTGAAAGACGTGGCCTTGGAGCTTGATGGGGCGGCGGCCTTGCTGGGGGAAGCCTTGGAGCTGTGCGGGCAGTCCGGCGGTCCCGGCCCATATGCCTCCAATCTGGAGGAGGAGCTGCGGATGGTTTCGGCTGCGGCTGCTGCCGGGCAGGAGGGCTGGACGGCGTTGTACGAAGCCTTCGGTGCGGTAGCCTTTGGCCGGCTGAAGCCTGTTAAGGGAGACATGGTGGACAAGGAGCTTCAGGAGCGGGTCAAGGAGCTGCGCAGCGCTGCCAAGGATAAGCTCCAGCGGCTGCGGGAGGAGCTTTTTGTACGTATGCCGCAGGAGTATATGGCTGAGCTGGTGCGGCTGGCTCCCGTGGTGGAGGAGTTGTGCAAGCTGACCACGGAGTTTGCGGAGCGGTACAGTGCGGCTAAGCGGGAAAAGGGACTGCTGGATTTCGCCGACCTGGAGCATATGTGTCTTTCTATTTTGGGGAAACCGGCAGACGGGGATGGCGCAGAATTGATTCCTACGGCTGCTGCGCTGGCCTATAGAGAACAGTTTGTGGAAGTGATGCTGGACGAGTACCAGGATACCAATCTTGTGCAGGAAACTATCGTCGGGCTGATCAGCCGCCCGCTGCCGGGCAACCGGTTTATGGTAGGAGACGTGAAGCAGAGCATCTACCGCTTCCGCTTGGCGGAGCCCGGATTATTCCTGGCCAAGTATAAGGAATACCGTTCGGGAGAGACGGAAGCGTCCGCTCCAGGGGAGCGGATTGATCTGGCCCGGAATTTCCGCAGCCGCCGGCAGGTGGTGGATGGGGTGAATGTGCTGTTCCGCCGGATGATGCGGGCTGCTGTGGCAGAGATGGATTATGACCGGGACGCCGAGCTGGTGTACGGCGCAGGCTTTGCCGAGCATGAGGAGACTTCAGCCGGTTTATTGGCTGGTGCAGCCCGCCCGGATTATGCTGCGGAGCTGGTTCTGGTGGACAAGTCCGGGCCTGCAGCGGAAGGTGCCGCCGGCGGGAATATGGAGGCCGATTCGTTTAGCGACGGGGAGGAAGATTTTTCCGGAGGTGCCGCGGGAGGAGAAGGAACGGACGGCGGTGCAGCCAGGAATCCCTGGGAAACCGAACGGGAGGAGCTGGAGACGGCCCAACTGGAGGCGCGTTACATAGGCAGCCGGATCCGGGCGCTGACGGGAATGGACGGCGGAGCGACCTTTTCCGTGGCGGAGCGGGACGGGAGCCGCAGGCCCACCCGCTTCCGGGATGTGGTAATTTTGCTGCGGGCTACCCGGGGCTGGGCTCCGGTGTTTATGGAGGAACTGGCCCTGATGGGGATTCCCGCTTACGCGGATATTGATACCGGCTATTTTTCCGCTACTGAAGTGGAGACCATGCTGTCTCTGCTGAAGGTGATCGACAACCCCAGGCAGGATATCCCTCTGGCGGCGGTGCTCCGTTCTCCCATGGTAGGGCTGTCGGCAGACGAGCTGGCGCAAGTCCGGCTGGCTGAGCGGCAGGGAGATTATTACGGGGCGATGGAGGCTTGGTTCAAGCAGGTGGAGGAAGAAGAGCACCGGTCCCAGGCGGCGGATGAAAGGTCCGCGCCTTCACCCATCCTGCTGCCCTACGGTGTATCCGCAGGCGGGACGGCCTATCGGGAAACGGCCGCTTCTGCCACGGAGCGCCGGAATATGGAGGGGCTGTTAGGGAAGCTGGAGCAGTTCCGCAAACGCCTCTCCGTCTGGCGCCGGGATGCGGTGCAGGGGGAGCTGTCTGCACTGATCGCAGACATTTACCGGGAAACCGGCTATTTTGATTACGTAGGAGGCCTGCCGGGAGGCACCCAGCGCCAGGCCAATCTCCGGGCGCTGTACGACCGGGCAAGGCAGTATGAAAAAACCTCCTTCCGCGGCCTGTTCCGTTTCCTTCGTTTTGTGGAGCGGATGCGGGAAAGCGGCGGGGATTTGGGTACGGCCCGGACCCTTGGCGAGCAGGAGGATATTGTCCGGATTATGTCCATCCACAAAAGCAAAGGCCTGGAATTTCCGGTGGTGTTTGTGGGAGGTACGGCCAAGGGTTTTAACATGATGGATCTGAACGGGGCTTTCCTGATCCATAAGGAGCTGGGTTTTGGCCCGCGCTATAAGGATGAGGAGCTGCAGGCGGTCTATCCTACTCTGCCCCAGCTAGCCATCCGCAGACGGCTGCGCATGGAAACACTGGCGGAGGAAATGCGTGTGCTGTATGTGGCCCTGACCCGGGCCAAGGAAAAGCTGGTGCTGGTGGGCACGGTGCCTTCTGCGTCCAAGCGACTTGAAGCCGTAGGCGGCTTGATGGTTGGCGGGGAAGATGTTGGATTACCGGGGGCGAATGGGGAGATTGATGCATCAGCCGGTGTCATCCCTCCATTGTCGGATTATGTGCTGGCGTCCGCACGCTCCTATCTCGATTGGGTGCTGCCCGCTGTTGTGACTGGGGGAGCGGTTATCGCTCCCTGGAGGATTTCAGCGGTTCATGCGGAGACCTTGAGCGGTACTCATGCGGCTGTGGACGAAACTGCAGGCGGGTTTGCAGACAAGCTGATGGAGGCTGTGCGGACGCTGGAGCCGATGCCGGTGCCAGTGCCGGATGGGGCCTTGCGTGAGGAACTTGGACGCCGGCTGGAATGGAAATACCCTAACCCGGCTGCCGGATCGATACTCACCAAAACCTCTGTGACCGAACTGAAGCGGCTGGAGGCGAAGAGAATTCTTAGTATAACGGATGCGGAGGAGGGGGCCGCCGGCTTAGGTCTGTGGCTTCCGCTGCAAGAGGGCGGGGGATGGGCGCCTGCTGGTGGAACTGGTGTGGAAACCGGCAGCGGGGAGTCACTTCTGTACCGGACCCCGCGCTTCCGCAAATCCCGCAAGCTGTCTGCAGCAGAGACGGGTGTCTTGTATCATACGGCCATGCAGCATATGCCGTTGGACGGCTCAGGGCCGCCTCCGGACATCGAGGGGGAGCTTAACCGTTTGGCGGAGGCGGGTTTTATCACCCCCTCCGACCGGGAGGTGCTGGACGGAGGCGTTATCGCTGCCTTCTTCGCTACGGATGTTGGCCGCAGGCTGTCCTTGTCCAAGGAGGTCCGGCGGGAGCTGGCTTTTACCCTGGGGATGGCAGCGGGGGAGCTCTACCCGGATTGTGCGCCGGAGGCGGCAGGGGAGCTGGTGCTGCTCCAAGGGATTATTGACTGTTTATTCGAGGACGGCGACGGCCGCCTGGTGCTTCTGGATTACAAGACGGACCGCACCAAAGGCCGGACCAACAAGGAGCTGGCGGAGCGCTACCGGGTACAGCTGAAGCTGTACGAACGGGCGGTGACGGATATATGGGGCCGGAAGCCAGATGAGCTGGCAGTGTATTTTTTCGACGAGTCCCGGCTGATCCGGCTGTAGAAGGCATGAGCTGGGAAGCAGGGTGCTGGCGGGTAGCTAAGCAATAGTTCGACGTTTCAAGGTGCAAACCTACTTCCACTCGATTGCACCCTGTTGCGAATCTAACGGCGGCAGGAGCCGCTATTTCGGGTAAAATGCCCCTGCTGAAATTCTAACGGAAGCAGCGGTCGTTATTTTGCCCCAATGATGCGGCAGCTGGGCAAAATGGGCCGAATAGTGGCGCTGGCCGCCGTTAGATTTTGGAAGGGGCTGTTTTTGCGGAATAACGGCTGTGGCTTCCGTTAGCCTGGCTCCACCACCGGGACGGCCGATACTGCTTTGGGTTGATCGTGGCGGGGTGGGAGAAACAGCCCGCGCTTCCGCCGACGATAGGCAATTTTAAGGTGAGGCTGGCTTATCCGCAAGGCCAAACGTAGGGAGGAAATGATTGTGCGAATATTGCATACGGCGGACTGGCATTTGGGCCGGACGCTGGAGGGCCGGAGCCGCCAAGCGGAACAGGAGGCTTTTGTGGATGAGCTGGTATCCATTGTCCGTCAGGAAGCCGTAGATCTGGTGCTGATTGCGGGAGATGTGTATGACAGTGTCAATCCGCCGTCCGCAGCGGAAAAACTGTTTTACGATGCCTTGTCCAGGCTGGCTGAGGGCGGGCGACGCTATGTGGCGGTAATCGCCGGTAACCATGACAGTCCTGAGCGCCTGGCGGCGGCAGAACCGCTGGCTTCCCGCCAGGGTATTGTCCTCCGGGGGCTTCCGGCGAATGCCTCACTCCGGCTGGGTATCCCCTCCACAGGGGAGGAGGTGGTGCTATATGCCCTCCCCTACCCATCGGAATCGCGGTTAGGGGAGCTGTTGAGCCAGGAGGCGGAGGAAACCGTTCTCCGCAGAGCGTATTCGGAGCGGATCGGCGCGCTGGTCCGGCAGGCCTGCAGTGAATTCCGCAAGGACACGGTAAACCTGCTGATGAGCCATCTGTATGTGCTGGGCGGCGCCGAATCCGAAGGTTCGGAACGTCCCATCCAGGTAGGCGGTGCTTATACCGTGGATGCCGCTGCTTTATGCGCCGGAGCCGATTATATCGCATTAGGGCATCTGCACCGCCCGCAGTACATAAAAGCTCCGGCGCCTGTCCGTTACTCCGGCTCGCCCCTGGCCTACAGCTTCTCCGAAGCAGGCCAGGCCAAGTCGGTCACCATCGCGGATATTACCCCTGGTTGTAAGCCGGTGATTACGGAGCTGCCCCTATCCTCGGGCAGACCTCTTGCGGAGTGGACAGCCAAGGGGGGGCTGGCCCAGGTATATGAGTGGCTGGAGGAATGCCGGGACGCCCGGGCCTGGATTGATCTGACCCTGTACATGGATGAGGCGCTTTCCATGGACCAACTGCAGCATTTGCGCAAGGCTCATGAGGGCATCATCCATATCCGGCCTGTTTATCCGGAGATGCAGCGGGAGGAAGAGGAGATGGACCGCAGACTGCCGGTGGATGAGCTGTTCCGGCGGTTCTACAGCAGGCAGACGGGAGGCGCCCAGCCCGACGAGGAGCTGGTGCGGCTGTTCCTGTCCATGCTGCAGCAGCAGGGGCCCAGTGAGGCCGCCGCAGCCGGGGAGGAGCCGTCATGAGGCCGGTGTATTTGTCCCTGGCGGGACTGCAAAGCTACAGAGAGAAGCAGGAGGTGGATTTCGCCAAACTGTCGGACGCGGGGGTTTTTGGAATTTTCGGACCTACCGGCAGCGGCAAATCCTCTATTCTGGATGCCATGACGCTGGCTCTCTACGGTAAGGTGGAGCGGGCACCCGGCGGTACGCTGGGAATTATTAACCAAATGGAAGCGTCCTGCAGCGTAACCTTTACCTTCGAGCTGTCGGGTGCGGGCCGGACGGACCGTTACCGGGTGGAGCGCACGTACAAACGCTCCGGCGACGCTTCGGTCACCCAGAGCATCACGCGGCTGGTGCAGGTGGAGGCTTCCGGTCCCGTTGTGCTGGCCGATAAGGCCAAGGAGGTGGATGCCCGGATTCAGCAAATTCTGGGGTTGTCCATGCAGGATTTTACTAGGGCGGTGGTGCTGCCTCAGGGCAAGTTTGCAGAATTTCTGTCCCTGAAGGGTGTGGAGCGGCGGCATATGCTGGAGCGGCTGTTTCACCTGGAGCAATATGGCGATGCCCTTGGCGCCCGCGTGGGAGCGGGCGTCCGGGAAGCGGATATGGCGGTAAAGCAGGCGGAAGCGGAGCAGCTGGGTCTGGGGAATGCCTCGGAGGAGGCATTGAAGGAAGCTGCCCTAAACCTGGCACAGGCAGAAGCCGGCAGTGCTTCAGCCCGTATCTCCCTCCAATCTGCGGAGCGGGAAGCCAATGACAAACGGGCCTTGTGGAAGCTTCTGCAGGAACGGGAGGGACTGGAGCAGGAGACCCGGCGCTTATCCTTTGACGGGAGCGTTATGGAAGCCGAGGAAGCGCGGCTCCAGCTGGCGGTGCAGGCCCGGCGGGTCTCCCATTTTCTGAAGGAATGGTCGGAAGCGGCCAAGGAGCGGGAGCAGACCGTTCGGATGCTGGAGGAGGCGGAGCGGCAGCACGCCCTAAAGACGGAGCGCTGCGCCTTGATCCGGGAGGATTATGCAGCAGCGCAAAAACGTCTGGCCGAAGAGGAAGGCCCTTTGGCGGAACGGATGTCCAATGTCCGGCAGGCTCTAACCCTCCATGGGGAGCTGGCCGCGGTGAAACAGAGCTTGGAGGAGGCAGCCCGGACTGCCGCCGAATTGGCCCGAAAGGAACAAGAGGCGGCGGAGCTGCTGGACCGGGATCAGGAACGGTACGGCAAGGCACTGGCGCTGCAGCAGGAGCTGAAGGCCAAGCTGGCCGGGCTCTCTATCCCGCCTGGACGGCGGGAGCAGCTGCAGCAGGCGGTCCTGGCCGTGCACAAGCTGGAGAATGCCAAAAAGCAAACCGCCTCAGCAGAAGAGGAGCTTCAAGCTGCCAAGCAACGAAGCGAGACACTTCTTCAAGCGGGACATCATGCACGGGAGGCGCTGGATCAAAGCCGCCGCCGGCTGGCGGAGCTGACCGGTCAAGGTGCTGTGCTGATCCGCCGTTTGGCGGAGCTGGCCTCCGCTGCAGATGAGCTGGGGCGGCTGGCTGCCGCCGGGGAGGAAGAGGAGCAGCAGCGAGGACTTGCTGAGCTCCGGCGGAATCTGGCCGGGCAGCTGGCCCGGGATCTGAAGGACGGGGAGCCTTGCCCGGTATGCGGCTCCATATCCCATCCGGTCCATGCTTCCACGGGGCAGGAAGCGGACGCTTCTTCCGCATCTGCTCAAGACGATGGGAAATCCTCCGGTGCAGAAGCTGCCCGTTGGCGCAGCTTGCTGATGGAGGCCAAGGATTTGGGGCTCTCCGCACATGCCAAAAGCGAAACACTTCAGGCAGAGCTGGATCAGCATACTGCCGATTCCACAGCGGATGTAAGCAAGACGCAAACTGAGGTAGCCGCTGCGATCCAGCTTCAAATCGCCTCTACCCTGGTCCCTCCGCTCAAAGAAATGGAAGAACGGGTGGGCAGCTGCCGCGGTGGAATAGCCCGGCTCCAGCAAGAGACGGAGCGGTGGAGCCAAGACCTGCGGAGTGCTGCAGCCCTCCTTCGCCAGAAAGAAACCGCCCTGGCGGAGGAGCTGGCGCGCCAGACTGCTGCAGCAAGTGCCGCGGAGACGGTATCTGGAAGAGTGGACACATTGCGTAAGCTTGTGGCGGAGGAAGAACACAGCTGGCGTTTGTCCTTCCCGGAGCTGCATCCGGAGGAGGCGCAAGCCCTATGGGACCAGCTCCAGGAGGGGCTGCGGCTGCAGGAGGAGCTGATGGCCCGTCTGGCCAAGGCGGACCCGGTGCTGGAGGAGATGGCCGCGAAGCTCAAGCGGCTGCAGGAGGAAGCGGCGGGACATGAACGCGAGCGAATCGCCGCCGCTGCCCGCGTACAGGGTTTTGTCTCCGGCACGGAGGAAAAACGGGCGAAGCTGCTCCAACTGCTGGGAGTAGAGCAGAGCCGCCAGGAAACCGCAGAGCTGCTGGACAGCCTGACCGCCCGGCTCCGGCAGATGAAGGAGCGGGAGGCGGAGCTGCGCCGGGAGCTGGAGCTGCGCCAAGCCGAGCTGAACGAAGCCGACCGCAGGCTGGCCGGCGCCCGCCAAGCCAGGCTTTCCGCTGATTCCGCCTTGGACAGAGCCCAAAGCCACGGCGAGCGGGAGCTGGCCTCCTCTGGATTTGCAACCGCAGAGCAGGCATCAGCCGCTATCCTGTCCGATGAAGCTATCCGGACACTGGAGGCCCGCATAACTGGTTACAAGGAAGCGCAGCTGAAGCTCAAAAGCGCCATCGATACGCTGAATGCACAAATCGGCGAGCGTCAGATGACGGAAGCGGAGTGGGAGCAGTGCGAGGCGGCACTTGCAGAGGCCAGGCAGGCGGATGAAGCGGCCTTGGAGCAAAAAGCGAGGGCCGTCCGCGACATGGAGGAGCTGAACCGGCGCCATGCCCGTTGGCTGGCTATCGAGGAAGAACGCCAAGGGGCATTGGGGCGTCTGCGGAATCTCCAAAAGCTGCAGACCGTGCTCCGGGGCAATGCCTTCGTGGAATTTATGGCCATGGAGCAGCTGCTCCAGGTAAGCCGGGCGGCGTCCGAACGGCTGAGCCAGCTGACGCGGCGCCGGTATGCCCTGGAAACGGATTCCACAGGCGGCTTCATTATCCGGGACGATGCCAACGGGGGATTGCGCAGACCGGTGAGCACCCTGTCCGGCGGGGAAACCTTCCTGACCTCCCTATCGTTGGCCTTGGCTCTATCCGCCCAGATTCAGCTGAACGGCACCCATCCCTTGGAGTTTTTCTTCCTGGATGAAGGCTTTGGAACGCTGGATCCGGAGCTGCTGGAAACGGTGGTCCATGCCCTGGAGAAGCTTCATATGGAGCAGCTTACGGTAGGGGTGATCAGCCACGTGCCGGAGCTGAAGTCCAGACTTCCCCGGCGGCTTGTGGTTCATCCGGCGGAAGCGGCGGGTGCGGGCAGCCGCATCGTATATGAAACTTTATAGTGGGACTAATAAGCTGTCTTCAACCCCGGGGATGGAACCTCCCGGGGGTTTTTCCTGTTTGTGGAGCCAGGTTTAACGATTTTGTGAACATTGTCTGTAAATTGGAAACGATTACTGGCTATGTTAAAGAAATGTTCACTACCCCCCGGACGGACATGAAGGTAAAATGAGTTATAGCCTAATTAGAATCATTGCAAGACAGAATGTCCATTTTGTTGGCGGAACAACAAGAAGACAACCACATTCAAGAAATCCTGAAGGAGGCTATACCAATGGCGTCATATTTGACTCCAAAAGAAATTGCCGAATACACCATCGAATCCGGCTACAAAAAAGCAACCTCGCCCTTGCTGACCGTGCTTACACTGGGCTTTGCAGCGGGGGCTTTCATATCTCTCGGGTTTTTGCTAGCGATCCGCGTTACCGCAAGTGCCCCTGCCGCATGGGGAAGCTTCGCGACCTTCATCGGAGCCGCGGTGTTCCCCGTTGGGCTGATTCTGGTTCTGATCGGCGGCGGTGAACTGTTGACCGGCAACATGATGGCTGTTCCCTTGGCCCGTTATGCAGGAAGAATTACCACCTGGCAGGCCATCCGCAATCTGATCCTGATTACATTGAGCAACTTCGCCGGTGCGATCTTCGTCGCATATTTCTTCGGTCACGTAGTAGGCTTGACGGAAACCGGCGCATTCCTGGCCAAAACAGTGGATATGGCCGAGCATAAGGTCCATGACACCTTCCTGCAGGCCTTCGTTTCCGGTATCGGCTGTAACTGGCTGGTTGCCCTGGCCGTATGGCTTTCCTACGGGGCCAAGGATATCGGCGGCAAGATTCTGGGCATCTGGTTCCCCACAATGGCCTTCGTCGCCATCGGCTTCCAGCACGTTGTAGCCAACATGTTCCTCATCCCGGCAGCCATCTTCGCCGGCCACCTGACCTGGGGCGATTATTTCCACAATTTCTTCCCGGTTTGGCTGGGCAATCTGGTTGGCGGCGCCATCTTCGTAGCGGGCATCTATTTTATGGCTTATCTGAAAAAGAGCCAAGAGGCTGCTGAAGTGAAGCCTGCTGCTGTCAAACCCGCTGCTGCTGCTCGCGACGTCCGCGTAGCCAAATAAATTCCAATGCTCGGCCCGTTCCGCTTCCCGTATACAAAATCGGATATGCGAAAAAAGCTCCTTTGCCTGCCAGGTGCAGACAAAGGAGCTTTTTTGCGTTTGGCCGCTTGCTGAAGGGCGGCTTATTTTTGTTGGAGCACCCGTGTTTCCTGTTGGAGCAGACGGGCTACATTGCGGGCGCTGGAGAAGGAGCGCTCCGCCAATTCCCCTTTGCCGACACAGCCGTCTCCGCAGAAGTAGAAGGGCACATTTTCCACCCGGTTGGGGAGCAGCTCGTTGCCTTCAATGTTCTTGACACTGGACACCATAGCCTTCTTGGACACACGCTTGACGGTCAAGGCATCGCGCCAGCCCGGATAATGCTTGTCGAAGAGGGATTCCATGGCTTCCTGCTTCTGGTCCAGATAAAGCTTGCGGCTTTGATCGCTTTCGAACTCATCGTTCAGATACGCGACTCCCTGCAGGAGCTGGCCGTTGTCCGGCACCAGGGTATGGTCGGTAGCAGAAACATCGGTGATGAACATCTTTTGGTCCATGTCACTGATATAGCTGAACGGACGGGCCACCACTTGGTTCAGGCCGATGTCGTACACCATAACCTCGGTGGGTTTGCTGTCCTGGTATTTATCCATAAACGGCTCCCACGGTGTGCCGCGGAGGAGCTTGACGACCTGCTGCACCGGCATGGCGAACACTACATTGTCGAAGGCTTCCTCACGTTTTTTGGTTTTCAGGACAAACTTGCGGTTTTCGTAGCGGATTTCATCCACGCCCTCCTGCATGGCCACTTCCCAACGGCCCGAGCCGGAGATCTTGTCATGCAGCTGGTTGGTGATGACTGCCCAGCTTCCCAGCACGTAGTTTACCGGACGGCTGGAGAGGAACAGGTTATGGTAATATTCGCTGACGACGGAGCCGGATACCTTGCGTGCATCCTCCGGAGAGATGAAGAAGTTGGAGCACACCAGATGCTCCCACAGCTCCTTCAGATCGTCGTCGGCATCCGACTGGTCCAGATAGTCGCCCAGCGTGTCGTAGTTTTTGATGGTATGGATCTGCGCGATGATAGCGGCAACCTCGCCGACAAAACGCACCTTCTGCACGGCAGTCAGCAGGTCGGTCTTGACGATATTGACAAAATCCAGAGGAGCCGGAGTCAGCTGGCCGTTTTTGGAGTAGACCACCTTGCGCTTATCCACCTGCTTGCTGCTGAAGGACATGCCCAGCTCTTTTTCCATGGTGGTGATGTTGTGGCGGTCGATGCCGTAGATGGCGTGGGCACCGTAGTTCAGCGTAAAGCCTTCCTTCTCGTAGGTAAAGGCACGTCCGCCCAGCTGCGGGCTGCGCTCGAAAAGAACACCCTCGATATGCTCGGTTTCGGACAGATATGCGGCGGCGGTCAAACCCGCCAGGCCTCCTCCAATAATGGCTACTCTCATTGTGGTCTCCTCCTGTTTGCTTCGCGGAAGCATATGTTTAGTATACGGGGCAAGCTGCTTGGGGGCGGTGCTGCCGGTTTCATGGCGGATGCCGTTCCAGACAATGGACAGATTGTTCTCCAAAAGGGGAAGCAGCTCCGCGTCGTCCTTGACGCTCCAGCCGATCACGGTGCCCACGTAGATGGTCACCAGCGCATTGACCTTCTCCGGCTCGGGAAGCCAAACCAGAAGCTGCTTGTGCAGCAGATCAAAAGGCTGAAGCATGGATAAAACCGGATCGGTTTCTTGGGATACGGTGGTAATGGAGCGGATCAGCACCCGGTACTTGCCGATATTGGCGGCTAGCTCCAGAAACAACCGGTTGATATGCGCCTCCAGCGATGTTACCTGAAGGACAGGCGTCCGGGCCCAAGCTTTAATCAGGTCTTCCTGGCGGCGTCCCACCTCCAGCAAAATTTCCTCTTTCCCCTTGAAGTAATGGTAGAAGGTGCCCTTGGAGGTATGGGTGGCCGCGATGATCTCGTCAACCGAGACATTCTCGTACCCTTTTTGCATGAACAGATTCAGAGCGGCTTCGATAACCGCCTCCCGCTTCTTTCGCGTGGATTCCCTCATGAACGTAATGGTCATCACACCCATCAGCTTATTCCATCTCTATTATAAAACTCCGGCAAGCATCCGTCCAGCCGAAAATAGACTATCAGTCTAATTTGGGTAAAAGGGGGTGGAGTGCTCTGGGCAACCGCCTATTTTATGCATACCGGGTGTCCGCCCAGGAACCGGGCGCATATCATGCTCTATGACCAGCCGGTGCGGTGGAGGGGAGCCTTCCTGCAGCCGGCAATCAACGGGAGGAATGCGGCATGCAGCATCATGAGGCCTTTAACCTGTGCCAGGAGCACATGAACAAGTACGTCCGCCTGCACATGCAGGACGGGGCAGTGTATGACGGCATCATCGAAAAGGTGGACGAGGAGCATGTGTATATTGCGGCTCCGGTGATGGAGGAAGAGGAGGCTATGCGGGCGCCTTATCCTGGTATCGGCGGGGGAGTTGGCCCTGGAGGACCGGGCTTTGGTCCTGGCGGCCCGGGATTCGGCGGACCCGGCCCTTGGGGTCCGGGTCCCAGACCGGGTCCTTGGGGTCCCGGACCATGGGGACCCGGTCCGTGGGGCCCTGGACCGTGGGTAGGCCCCGGCCCATGGTTTGGCCCCGGGTACTGGCCGTATCCCCGTTTCCGCCGTTATGGGCTGCCTCTGGCGGGTCTGGCCGCATTGTCCCTGTTTCCGTACTGGATCTAAAACGGCTGTGCCGGCTCCCTGAGGAGCCGGTTTTTTTTCTGGGAGTGAGGGCGGCCAGATGGAGGTGGTAAGGCGGAGGGGCGGCCATAACGGAACTGTGAGTCCCTTAGAGGTCGATTTCCGAATATTCCCCGGAATAACGGAACTGTGAGACCGTTAGCCGCCGAAAAAGCCAGTTCCAGGCTGCCCGCCCCCTTGTAAGGACCTCTTAGTTCCGTAACAAAGTAAGAACATCTATTTTTGCCCGCTAAGAGCGTTAAAGTTCCGTTACCGCGGGTAAAGGAGATACAGACGCAAGCCCGAATTGGACGGGCACCGTTTTTTTGGTATGATGAATGTAATTCTTATCCATTAACGGAGGTAGCGCAAAATGGAAGACTGTATTTTCTGCAAAATTGTGAAGGGGGATATCCCCTCCAAAAAGGCTTTCGAAAACGAGCATGTGCTGGCTTTCCACGATATCAATCCGGGTGCGCCGGTCCATGTGCTGCTGATTCCCAAAAAGCATATTCCGACCATGAACGATGTTACGGCCGAGGATCTGCAGGTGATCGGGGAGATCCATGCCGCGGCCCAGCAGGTGGCTCAAGAAACCGGCATTGCCCAAAGCGGCTACCGCCTCTCCAACAACTGCAACAAGGACGGCGGGCAGGAGGTATTCCACCTTCATTACCATCTCATGGGCGGCTCCAAATTGGGTCCGCTGTTTGCTAAGTAATAGGGTCTTGCGGAAGGTTATGTGGGCTAAGGCTGACAGGCTGTGTAAGCGATTGGCGCGAGGATTGCAGATAGATGTAATCACGGGTTGACACACCCTTTCCCTTTACCCTATAATGTAGTTTGATAACCGTCTGTTTTTTGGACACGGTCTGTTCGGAGGGAGGGAAATCTGGTGTCAGAAACTCGAGTACGTAAGAATGAAACAATCGATGCAGCACTTCGCCGCTTTAAGAAATCCATCGCGAAGGATGGCGTATTGGCGGAAGTTAAGAAGCGCAAGCACTATGAGAAGCCTAGCGTTAAGCGGAAGTTGAAATCCGAGGCTGCTCGCAAGCGGAAGTTCTAGGAGGAGCCTAAACTCATGACCTTAAACGACCGATTGAACGAAGATATGAAGCAGGCGATGAGGAGCCAGGATAAGTTCAGACTTTCCGTGATCCGGATGGTTCGTTCGTCGATCAAGAATATAGAAATCGATCAACGAAAGACTTTGGATGATCAGGATGTCCTTGACGTACTGAATCGTGAAATCAAGCAGCGTAGAGATTCCCTCCAGGAATTCGAAAAAGCAGGCCGGCAGGATTTGGTTGACCAGTTAAAGCAAGAGCTGGATATCCTCTCCGCATACATGCCCAAGCAATTGAGTGAAGATGAAGTCAAAGTGATTGTACAACAGACCATCCAAGAAGTCGGTGCTTCCTCAAAAGCAGATATGGGTAAGGTTATGGGCGCATTAATGCCTAAAGTGAAAGGGCTGGCCGACGGCAAGCTCGTCAATCAGATCGTTTCGCAGCTACTGGCTTAAGAAGGCCGTTGCCTCTTTTCAATAAACACTCCGGATCTCGGGTAACCGAGCCGGGGTGTTTTTTGTTGTGCATCTGTTGCGAATTTTTTGAAACGCTTTCCATAATTTTGCGTATTCATGGTAAGCTAAAGGAATAGAAAGGGGTTGGTGAACACGAACATCCGGTTGAAGGCATGGCTTATGGGGTTATTGGCGGTGCTGATGCTGATCCCGGCGGGGATAACGGCCGCAGGCAGCGTCAAGGCGGCTGGAGAGACCCAGAACGGCGCCAAGCTGGTGTATTACATACCCGCTGAACGAACCATCGAAAGCGGGCTTCAGCGTTTCCTGCAGCGCGCCTATAAGGATGCGGAGGAGCATCAGGCCAGCTACATCGTGCTTGATGTGAATACCCTGGGCGGCCGGGTGGATGCGGCTATGGAGATCGGCGAGCTGATTAAAAACAGCAAGGTGCCGACAGCCGCCTTCGTCCGCGGCAAAGCATTCTCGGCGGGAAGCTTCATCGCCTTAAACGCCAAACAAATTTACATGGAGCCGGGAAGCACCATCGGTGCCGCAGCGGTTGTGGATGGGACGGGGGAGGAGCTGGACACCAACGCCAAAACGGTGGCAGCCTGGTCCAGCGCCATGCGCTCCGCGGCCGAGCAGAACGGCCGCAACCCCGCTATCGCCGAAGGAATGGTCAACAAAAACCGGACCTTGGCGGTGCCTCAGCTGAACAAGGAGTTCCGTCAGGGGGAGCTGATTTCCCTGACCTCCGAGGAAGCTCTGAAGGTAGGGTATGCGGAAGGGATCGCCGGCAGCCAGGAAGAGGTGCTGAAGGCACTGGGACTGGAAGGCGCTCAAGTGGAGGTGTTTAATCCTTCCTTCTCGGAAAATTTGGCGCGTTTTCTGCTTAATCCTGTTGTGACCACCATCCTGTTTATCCTGGGGCTGGCGGGAATTGCCATTGAGCTGTTCGTACCGGGCTTTGGCATTCCTGGCTTTATCGGCGCAGCCAGCTTTGTATTGTACTTTTTCGGCCAATATGTGGCAGGCTTTGCGGGGGTGGAGGATGTGGTGCTGTTTATCATCGGGATCATCCTGCTGGTGATCGAAATATTCGTCCCAGGCTTCGGAATATGGGCCATCATCGGCATCATCTGTCTGATGAGCGGGGTGATTATGGCCGCGTATGATTCGTCTGCAGCAGCTCTTTCGCTGGGAATCGGCTTTATTCTGGCTATGGTGCTGGCGGGCTTTGTCATTTACGCCTTCAGGAAACGGGGGATCTGGAACAAGTTTATCCTGAAGGATGAGCTGAAGACGGAGCTCGGGTATGTATCCCAGCCCGTGAAGGAATATCTTCTTGGCAAAACAGGCAAGGCTATGACTTCGCTTCGCCCAGCAGGAACAGCTGTTTTTGACGGCGAACGGGTGGATGTGGTTACCGCCGGAGAATTCATCCAACAGGGCCAATTGGTGAAGGTGGTTCTGGTGGAAGGCGGGCGTATTGTGGTCAGCGGGAAGGAAGAGTAGAGTCCCCCGAATGAAAAAACGTCGTACAGAGCATTCTCAAAAAACATACAATTTAGGAGGCTTTACCTTATGGGTCTGGATCCAATGGTAATGAGTGTTGTGGTCATTGCACTGGCCATTATCGTGCTTTCCGTGTTTTTCAGCTTTTTCCCCTTTATGCTGTGGATTTCGGCGCTGGCGTCGGGAGTCCGGGTGGGGATTTTCACCCTGGTCGCCATGCGTCTGCGACGGGTTACCCCCAGCCGGATCGTCAATCCCCAGATTAAAGCCAACAAGGCAGGTTTGGGACTGAACATTAACCAGTTGGAAAGCCATTATCTGGCGGGCGGTAACGTGGATCGGGTAGTCAACGCCCTGATTGCGGCCCAGCGGGCCGATATTCCCCTTGGCTTCGAACGGGCGGCAGCCATCGACCTGGCAGGCCGGGACGTGCTCCAGGCAGTACAGATGAGCGTTAACCCCCGGGTTATTGAAACCCCGATTGTGGCTGCTGTCGCAAAGGATGGCATTGAAGTAAAAGTAAAGGCACGGGTAACGGTGCGCGCCAACATCGACCGTCTGGTGGGCGGCGCCGGCGAGGAAACCATTATCGCCCGTGTCGGCGAAGGGATTGTAACAACTGTCGGCTCCTCCAATTCCCATAAGGATGTTCTGGAAAATCCCGATATGATCTCGAGAACCGTATTGGGCAAGGGTCTGGATGCGGGAACGGCCTTTGAAATTCTGTCCATCGATATTGCGGACGTGGATATCGGCAAGAATATCGGTGCGCAGTTGCAAACGGAGCAGGCGGAAGCAGATAAGCAAATTGCCCAGGCTAAAGCAGAAGAACGCCGGGCTATGGCGGTGGCCCAGGAGCAGGAGATGCGGGCTAAGGTTGTGGAAATGCGGGCCCGGGTGGTGGAATCCGAGTCCCAGGTGCCCCTTGCCATGGCGGATGCCCTAAAAAGCGGTAAACTGGGTGTTATGGATTACATGAACCTGAAGAACCTGGATGCAGATACCCAGATGAGGAGTTCCATTGGCAAGGTCAATGATTCCTCCAAGCCGGAGAAGGAGTAAGATGAGGCCGGGAAGTGAGGTGGGGACATGGACTTTTTGTCAACTCTTGCAGGCAATCTGCCGTTTCTAATTGTCGTACTGGCAGGGCTTTTCTCCTTGTTCAAAAAGTTCAGCACTCCGGCTGGTCCCCAGCAGAAGAAACCTGGGCAGCCTAGACCGTTAAACCGGATGCCGACCTTCGGCGGCGGGCCGGGCGAGATGAAGAAGACTGTCCGCAAAGCGGCGCCTAATCCGTGGGAAGCGGATCATGAGCTGAAAAGGCGGCAGGAGGAGCTGGAACGCGAGCAGGTGGAATGGCGCCGGGAGGAACGCGCCGAGGCTGAGCGTAAAGCCCAGTGGGAGGAAGAAGAATCCTCCCGGAGAGCCTTCGCGGCTTCGGGTGCTGGACAGCAAAAACCTGCTTCCAAACGGAGCAGCCCCTTCCAGTCAACAGGAGCAGGCAGCACGGCAGGCACCCGTCTGATTCCCCAATCCGATTCCCGCAAGATCGGCGTCAGGGAAACAACAATTGCCAAAACAGCGGATGGATGGACGCCGGAGGGTGAGGATCTTGCCAAAGCAGTGGTGTGGTCGGAAATTCTGGGTGCGCCCAGATCGAAACGGCCTTACGGCAGATAACGGGATGATTCCATAAGAGACATGATGGCAAGACAAGGAACTGTAAAATAAAAAACCGGGCAGCTGCCGCCGCAAGGCGCAGGCCCGGTTTTTTGTTTTGCACCAGAGAAGAAGCGCTAAAGGTTTAGGCGGCTTTGGTTTGCACCTTGGCCGGCAGCTCCAACTGGTTCCGCTGATTGGATATGATGAACAGCGTCACCCAAATCAGGATGAAGCCCAGCAGCTGGGCGGGCGTAATTACCTGGCTGTAGACCACCCAGTTGATCAATACGCCGGTCATGGGGAAACTGAGCTCGGCCAGAGTGGCATAGGAGGCCTTGGTGGTCTCCAGACCCTTGTAATACAGCAGCATGCTGAGTAATCCGGGCAGCAGGGCCTGCAGGAGCAGATTCAGCGCTACCAGTCCCCAGCCGCCGTAGCCGTTGTTCAACTGCCAAGGCTGCGCTTCAACCTGGGCAATAACAAACAGGAGGGGCAGTGCCATAACGAAGCGCAGGGAGGTGACCGTTTCATATTGCAGTGTCCCCAGCAGATACCGGCCCATTACGGTGGAGCCTCCCCATAAAGCGGCGGCGCCCAAGGCCATCAGGCTGCTCCAGCCGATGAAGGTACCGGTGTGCCCAAGGGGCAGCGTCCAGCCAAAGGTAAGCAGATAGGTGCCCACCAGTGCCACCAAGAGCAGGAATCCGAAGTTCCGCGGAAGGCGTTCCTTCAGAACTACCGCAGCCAAGCCGATGGCGAACAGCGGCTGCAGCTTCTGCAGCAGCAGTACCATGTTCAGATCGCCGGAGACCAGAGCCTTGGTGAACAGAATCGTGGCTACAGCCGAACCGCCCCAGGAAACCACCAGCAGGGCCCCTATATGCCGGAGCCGGAGGGCCCGGAGCTCCGAACGGCGCTTCCACAGCACCGGTGCGGCCGCCAGGAACAATACGGCATGCTCCAGCAGCACAATCTGGGAGGAGGTCATAGACTTCAGCAGAATGATCCGGAACAGCGGATCCACGCCCCACAGCGCCGCTCCCAGCAATACCAGCCAGAAACCGCCGCGGAAGGATTTGCCTGACAGAGAAGCAAAAACAGTGCTCATTGTAAGCTCCTTTTCCAAAATCCTTAGAAGGTGTTTCATACTCCGAAACAAGATCAAAAAACCCCCGTTTGCCTGAGACAGGCCAAAAGGGGGTGGGCTGAACCGCGCATACGTCAAGAGTCCATCCCTTAATAAGGGCCGGCTCAAGCTTCGCCAAGCGTGTTTCTCTTTGATCCTCTTCCATCCGGACTTTACCGTCGGCTCTGGAATTGCACCAGATCAGTCCCGTGGTCCGTCTGCCGAACCGCCGGGAGTCGCGGGCTTGGGCTTTGAAGGAGCCTTTACCGCCGGTCAGGAATTTCACCTCACCCCGAAGATCTTGTATGTTGTTATTTTTTTCACAGCACAAGCATACGCCGAAGTACCTTGTTCTGTCCAGTGGTTTTTGCGGTTTTGGCGCACACTGCCAAGGGCTTTTTAGTGGCACCGCTTTCATTTAATTTGTAGACAAGCCTAGATTATAAAAGTTATTCAAATATTGCGCATAGGCAAGTTTTTTAGTTGCGGAAAACAAAAGTGTGGCATATAATCGGGGTAGATCATATACTGCTGGTAGCCTTTTTTAGGCCGTGTATGCAAATACCAATTTCAAGTCCGGTTTTTTTTATCATAAATGTTGCACGAGGCAAACTCTTTGTCCCAGCGGAAAGTGAGGAATTGGCATGACAACAACAAACATACCACTGTCAGAGGCAAAAACGGGCAGCATCCTGCTTTTGACGCGGATAGAGGTTCAGGGCGTAATGCGCAGAAGACTTCTCGATTTGGGATTCGTCCCCGAAAATGAGGTGGAGGTGCTGCAGAGAAGCCCATTGGGCGATCCTATCGCCTTCCGTGTCAACAACACCACAATCGCCCTCCGGAAAGAAGAAAGCTCGCTGATTTACGGAACCATTACGGGAGGTGGGGAATAATGGCGGTTTACACTGTGGCATTGGCCGGCAATCCCAATACAGGCAAAAGCACCTTATTCAACCTGCTTACGGGCCTCCGGCAGCATACTGGCAACTGGGCGGGCAAAACCGTTGACCTGGCTCAAGGGGATTTTACCCACAATGGGCATGAATTCCGCATGATTGATCTGCCCGGCACTTATTCGTTGTTCTCCAACTCCAAGGACGAGGAGGTCACCAGGGACTTCATTGTATTCGAGGAACCCGATGTGACCATTGTGGTACTGGACGCCACTTCGCTGGAACGGAACATGAATCTGGCGCTGCAGGTGCTGGAAATGACCAACCGGGTGGTGGTCTGCATCAATCTCATCGACGAAGCCAAGCGTCTCGGCATCCATGTGGATACGGCGCTGCTCAGCCGCAAGCTGGGCGTCCCGGTAGCGGCCATTTCCGCCCGCAACAAAATCGGCATATCCGGACTTCTGTCCATGGTGGCGTCGGTGGCCACAGGTGAGATTGTCCCGGAGCCGGTCCGAGTAAGGTATCAGGAGGAGCTGGAGCGCAAGCTGGCGGTGCTGGAGCCTGTTGTACGGGATACCCTGGGGCTGCGGTTTTCCTCCAGATGGCTGGCCCTGCGGCTGCTGGATGAGGACACAGGACTTCTCGAAACACTTCGGCAAAAAATGAAAGGCGGGGAGTTTGTCCCGCGCAAAGGAGATGTCAACCATGGCCGATCCGCATGCCATAACCTCGCCTGACCCGCTGGACGGTCTTGTTAAGCTGGCCCGGTCTGTCTCTGGCGGGGAGCCTGTCCGGGACGCCATCGTCAGCGATATCTACCGGACCACCAAAGAGCTGGTTGGTGAGACGGTCCGCTACGAGGATAAGAAAAAGCTGCAAAGCACCTATAAGCTGGACCGGATCGTCACCTCCAAGCTCTGGGGTTATCCCATCATGTTCGCCATGCTGGGCCTGGTGTTCTGGATCACTATTGCCGGGGCCAATGTTCCCTCCGGGCTTCTGGCGGATTTCTTCGGTTGGATCGAAGGGTATCTGACCCGGGGCTTCCAGGCGGTGCATGCACCTGAATGGCTGCATGGTCTCTTGGTATTGGGCTTCTTCCGCGGTTCCTCCTGGGTGGTCAGCGTGATGCTTCCTCCGATGGCTATTTTCTTCCCGGTGTTCGCCCTGTTGGAGAACTTCGGATATTTGCCCCGGGTGGCCTTCAACATGGACCGTCTCTTCAAAAAATCCGGCGGCCACGGCAAGCAGGCCCTGACCATGTCCATGGGCTTCGGCTGCAACGCAGCGGCAATTATGTCCACCCGGATTATCGAATCGCCCCGGGAGCGGATGCTGGCTATTCTGACCAATAATTTTGTGCCCTGTAACGGGCGTTGGCCGACGCTGATCCTGCTGTCCTCCTTATTTATGGCGGCGGGGGCGGCAAGCGGGCTGCAATCCCTGGCCACCGCGATGGTGGTGATGGGCATGGTGCTGTTCGGCATCGCCATTACGCTGACCGTGTCGTGGGCCTTGTCCAAAACAGCGCTGAAGGGTGTGCCCTCCCACTACACGCTGGAGCTGCCGCCTTACCGCAGACCGCAAATTTGGAAAACCATCCTGCTGAGCTCTCGGGATAAATCCCTGAACGTGCTGACCCGCGCTTTGGTGGTGGCAGCACCTGCAGGTGTCATCACCTGGATTCTTGGCAATGTGTTCGTGGGCGGAACCAGCGTGTTGGACCATATGGCGGCGTTTTTTGACCCTTTTGCCCAGCTGCTGGGAATGGACGGCTTCATTGTAATGGCCTTCATTCTGGGCCTGCCCGCCAATGAAGTGGTGATCCCCATTCTGCTGATGGGGTATCTCTCCTCGGGGGCTATGGTGGATGCCGACGGCATCGGCAATATCAAGGACATTCTGCTGCAGCATGGCTGGACCTGGCTGACGGCGCTGAATATGATGCTGTTTTCCCTGCTCCACTACCCGTGCGGCACCACGCTGTACAATATTTACAAAGAAACCAAGAGCAAAAAATGGACCTTCGTGTCCGCCGCGCTTCCCCTGGCTATTGCCATCGGGGTCACGTTCCTCACCGCCACAGCGGCAAGGCTGTTCGGCTGGGTGTAAGGCTTTTGCGGCTGCCTGCTGCCAACTGGTGAGATCTCGCGCGCCTAGGAGCGCTGCCGCAGCCTGTTTCGGGCTGGCAGTATCCGGCAGCTCTGCCTACCCGCGTTCTGGAGCCAGGGCGGGCGTTACGGACACACGTTCCGCTATTTTGCCCATATTTGCTTTTTTGCAGACTTATCGGACAGAGGAGCCTTTATTTGACCAAGCGGGCTAGGAAAAAGCCTGTTGTTGGCCAAATAGCGGATTCTCTGTCCGTTTGCGTCGGGAAATACCGATTTTCCGCCAAATAGCGGAACCATAGTCCGTTAGGCTTTATACCTCCGCCACTGCCCACGGGCACCCTCCATGACTCCCCACCGTCACTCTCTACCGTCACTCACACTGTCGCTCTCCCCACCGCCACAACTCCACTCTTCATAATTCAATACGCCACCTCCACAACTCCGTTCTTCTGCATTGCGGCCACTTCCCATCCCACTGGTGAGCGTTTTGCATTCCAACCATTGTGAACCGCCAGCCTCCCCTCCTTGAAAAACACCTTCGCCGATAGATTGCCCGGACAGGCCCCGGGCTTCATAATCCCGCGGGACCGCGCATAGGCTGTAACGATACGATTGTGTTTACGAGACAGCTGCACCAGCTTAGGAGGGAGAACCACGCCCATGCGCCGCATCCGCAAAAAGCTTGATCAATGGACCGCCGGAATCCTGGATATTCCGGAGGATATCGCCCAGGATATACCCCGCTTGACCATGATCGGTAATCTCAGACTGCTAATCGAGAATCACCGGGGTGTGCTTCATTTTTCCGAAGATCGCCTGCTGTTGGCCCTGTCCCGGGGAAAGGTGGAAATCACCGGGAGCAACTTGAGCATCCGGACCATTATGGCGGAGGAAGTGCTGGTGGAGGGCATCATCCGCGGGTTGGAATACATTCCCTAAACGTAAGGAGTTGTGTGAGACATGCAGCCGCTTTTTATCCGAAAGCTTCGCGGTTATGTGAGGGTTACCATCAGAGGAGGGGAGATTGAGCTCTTCCTGAACAAAGCGGCAGGGTTGGAATTCCAGATCTGGGATATCCGCCTCACTGGCCCCCGGACGGCCACCGCTAATCTGGTGTTGAAGGATTTTTTTCGAATGCGGCCGCTTCTGAAGGAGACAGGCTGCCGGGTTCACGTAGAAAAGCGGGAGGGTGTGCCCTTTATGCTGGGGCGCCTGGAGAGGCGGAAATTTTTTGCAGTGGGGATTATCGGCTTCTTCATTGGCATCTACCTGCTGTCCTCCCTGGTGTGGCAGGTGGAGGTGGAGGGCAATGACACCGTGCCCACCTATGAAATTCTGCAGGCTGCCAAGCTCCAGGGCATCAAACCGTACCAATGGACCTTCCGGCTCCCGCCCATGGACGAAATGGCCCGGGACCTGCACAGAGAGCTGCCGGATATCTCCTGGATCGGGATCGAACGGCAGGGCACCCGCATTGTCATTAAGGTGGTGGAGGCCGCCAAGCCGGAAAAGCATGAGCTCTTAAGCCCGCGCCATCTGGTGGCGTCCAAAAGTGCTGTGGTGACCGAGGTGCGTTCCACCAAGGGCAAACCCGTTGTGGAGCCCAACCGCTATGTGAAAAAAGGGGACATCCTCATCTCCGGGATCATCGGCGACGAGGTGAACCGGCAGGTGGTGCCGGCGGAGGGCAGCGTCCGCGGCATTGTATGGTACGAATCCAAGCTGGAGATTCCTATTGCCCCGCAATATATGGTGTACACCGGAGAGAGCTTCAGCCGCTTCTATCTGGTTCTGGGTGGACGGGCCCTCCAGCTCACCGGCTACGGCAAGGAGGATTATGCGTCGTCGGACAAGCGGGAGGCCCGTACGGCGCTGGGGTGGAAAAGCTACAGCCTGCCCTTCGGCTGGATCAAGGAGAAGGTTCTGGAAACCCGTGTGGACGGCGGGACACAAGGGCCTGAAGCGGCCAGGGCGGCAGGAATGGAACGGGCCAAGGCAGATATTTTAATGCATGCCGGCAAGGATGCCCGGTTCGTTTCTTACAATGTTTTGCAAGAGAAGACCGACAATGGTAAAGTGTATATGAATGTGCTTTTCCAGGTGGAGGAAACCATTTCGGAAGAATTAGCTATCGTCCAAGGAGAATGAGACATTTGACAGAACACAACAAGCAGGAAGACACCATTAGAATTCAGGTAAAGGATGCTCAAGAGGCATTGGCCCTGTTCGGGCCCCAGGATAAATTTCTTCATATTATCGAGCAGGAAACCAACGCCCGGATTTTCTCCCGGGAGGCGGAGATTACCATTCAAGGGCCGGTGAAGGAGCTGGAGTCCCTTCGGCAGCTGTTCGAGGTGCTGCTTGCTTTGGTCCGCAACAATTATGCCGTGACAGAGCGGGATGTCTCCTACGCGGTGGAATTGTCCAAGCAGATGATGGCCGATCAGCTTCTGGAGCTGTTCAAGGGTGAAATTACGGTGACCCACCGGGGCAAGCCCATCCGTGTCAAAACCATCGGCCAGAAGAAGTATGTGAATCTGATCAAAAAACGGGACATCGTCTTCGGCATCGGCCCTGCCGGTACAGGCAAAACCTATCTGGCTGTGGTGCTGGCGGTGGTGGCTCTGAAGGAAGGCTCCGTGAAGCGGATCGTGCTGACCCGTCCTGCGGTGGAGGCCGGTGAAAATCTGGGCTTCCTGCCCGGGGATCTTCAGGAGAAGGTGGACCCCTATCTGCGCCCCTTGTACGATGCGTTAAACGATGTTCTCGGACCCGAGCAGGTGGCCAAGTCCCTGGAGCGGGGAACCATCGAAATTGCCCCCTTGGCGTACATGCGGGGACGGACTCTGGACGATTCGTTCATCATTATGGATGAGGCCCAGAACTCCACTCCCGAGCAGATGAAAATGTTCTTGACCCGGTTAGGTTTCGGGTCCAAGATGGTAATAACAGGGGACGTAACCCAGATCGACCTTCCCCGTGGCAAGAAGTCCGGCCTGATGGAAGCGGACCGGATATTGAAGCAGGTGGAGGAGATCGGGTTTATCTATTTTGACGAGCAGGATGTAGTGCGCCACTCGCTGGTGCAGAAGATCATCGTCGCTTACACGGAGGATGCGGAAAAAAACGCGCCCTAAAACTGGGTCGGGTCATGTTCCGGAAGCCTTGAAGCGGGCCTTGCCCTGCTTCAAGGACTTCTTCGATAAGGAAGGGAATGACACTATTCATGATGCGTAACAGTATGAAAGCCAAGGCGAATTTCAGCAGCCGCCCGGGAGGGTGGAAGCAGGCGGGAAGCGTGCGCTTCCTGCTGTTCGCGTTGTTTGCGGTGCTTTTGTATCTGATTTTGGCCGACAAGCTGGTGCCCAAAACCTATGATATCGTGCCCAATACCCCGGCAAGCAGCACTATCCGGGCGCCCCAGCAGTTCCCGTTGGAGAAGGAAACCCAAAAAGCCAGGGACGAGGCGGCGGCCAAGGTGACGCCCGTCTACAAAATGATTTCCCTGCGCAATGACACGCTGATCGATGCGCTGTACGAGAAGCTGATCGCCAACAATGCCAATTCCAGCTTAGCCCAGGAAACCAAAACCAGCCTGTATAAGGATGTGTTTCCATCGGTGATGAGCGATTTTATCCAGCAGACCGTAAGCGGCATGGGCCGCAACAGCCTGTACGGCGCCAAGCTCCAGGAGGAAACCGGCGCCAAAATGAAGGAGCAGATCTACAAAATTCCCGAGGAGGCGTATTACAAGCTGCCTCTTCTGTCCAAAGAGGATCTGGCCGCCATGCAGCCGGTTACCCTGGAAATCGTTCAGAAGCTGATGAACGAACAAATTTTGGATGCGGCTACAGCACGCTCCAAGGTAACGGAGCTGGTCAATTCCTCTAACCTGACGAAGAATACACAGCGGGAACTGGTCCAGGAGATCGCCCGCTTTTCTATCACCCCAAATTCCTTCTTTGATGCGGATGCCACGGATAAGGCCAAGGCAGAGGCCAGAGAAGCCACTCCCCAGGTTGTGATTGAGAAGGGGAATGTGATTGTGGCCGAGGGGGATATGATATCCGAGGAGATCTACCAGCGTCTGGCCAAGCTGGATTTGTTGAAGGATAAGGGAACCCATTGGCCGCAAATCGGACTTTGGCTTATGGTCGCCCTGATTATGGTGGGGTTGTACGCATACCTGGAGCACACAGGCTCTTTGGCAGGCCGCAACAATGCGCAGCTTCTGATGCTGGGTGCCATCATGTTTGTCAATTATCTGGTCATGAAGCTGGTTGCGCTGGGGCAAACCCTGGATTATCCGTTTATCGGCTTCCTGGCGCCGGTATCTCTGGGAACCATGCTGCTGGTGCTGTTGATGAACGACCGTCTGGCTTTTGTGGTTTCCATTCTGACCAGTATCGTCGCCAGTGTGATCTTCAACAACCAGCCGGAGTTTCTGTTTGATTTCCGGTACGGGTTTTTGTCCATTGTGATCTGTTTTGCAGCCGTTTATTCCCTGCATAAGGCCAGCCAGCGCTCCTCCATTCTGAAGGCGGGTACGATTGTTTCCCTCTTCGGACTGGTGGGGATGCTGATCCTGTTCCTGCTGGACAGCCATTATACGGTGAAGGATATCGCCTTTGCCAGTGCCTTCACCATTGCGGGTGGCCTGATTACGGCCATCTTCGTTATCGGGCTGATGCCGGTGTTCGAAACGGCCTTTGGCATTCTGTCGCCCCTGAAGCTGGTGGAGCTGTCCAATCCGAACCACCCGCTTCTGCGGAAGCTGCTGACGGAAACACCGGGCACCTACCATCACAGCATTATGGTGGGCAATCTGGCGGAAGCGGCAGCCGAGGCGGTCAAGGCCGACGGACTGCTGTGCCGGGTAGGCTCGTATTATCATGATATCGGCAAAACCAAACGGCCCAGCTATTTCATTGAGAACCAGCAGAATATCGAGAATCCCCATGACAGCATCGCGCCATCCTTAAGCACCTCCATCATTGTGGCCCATGCGCGGGACGGGGTGGAAATGCTGAAGGAGCATAAGATGCCCAAGCAGATCCGGGATATCGCCGAGCAGCACCACGGTACGACCCTGCTGAAATACTTTTACCATAAAGCCATGCAGCAGGCGGATGAGGAAGGAAAGGCCAAAATCCGCGAGGAGGATTTCCGCTATCCCGGCCCTAAGGCCCAGTCCAAGGAATCGGCGATTGTGGGCATTGCCGACAGTGTGGAGGCTGCCGTGCGGTCCTTGCGCAACCCGACGGTGGAGCAGATCGATTCCCTGGTCCAGAAAATCATCAAAAGCCGGCTGGATGACGGCCAGTTTAATGAGTGCGATATGACCTTGAAGGAGCTGGATACGGTAGCGAAGGCCCTGAACGAAACGCTGCTGGGCATTTTCCACTCCCGTATTGAGTATCCGGCGGACATTCCAAATAGTCCCCCAAAAGTGACGTGATGCTTTGTAGCGTATTCCGATTACTTTTGGGGGAGCCCCCGATAAATTACCCCCAAAAGTGACGTTTTGCTTTGTAGCGTATTCCGATTACTTTTGGGGGAGCCCCCATTAAGGGCTGGCTAACATAAAGAACATTTAGAGAAAAAGGATGATACCCTTGAACCTATATCTGGAATGCAACAATGATCAGGAAGCCTATGAGATTACACCTGCTTTAATGGATATGCTGAATGAGCTGCTCCGGTTGGCGGGGGAGTTGGAGCAGGTGGATTCCGGCGAGGTGGCGCTGTCCTTTGTGGACGATGAAACCATCCGCCAGCTGAATAAGGATTACCGGGGCATCGACAAGGCTACGGACGTGCTGTCCTTCGCCATGACCGAATCCACAGAGGATGAGCTTCCCATCTATTATGACGATGAGAACCTCGAGGATGTAGAGCTGGAGCAGCTGCAGGAAATGTCGGAGCTGGGGCTTCTCGACGGCGGGAAGGAGACGCTGGAGGAGTTTGAGGAGGAGCCGGAGAATCTGCTGGCCGAACCCCTGGGTGACATTGTTATCTCCATTCCGAAAGCGTTGGCCCAGGCGGAGGAGTATGGACATTCGGCAGAGCGGGAAATCGGATTTTTGTTCGTCCACGGTTTCCTGCATCTCATCGGCTATGACCATATGACCGAGGAAGACGAAAAAATCATGTTCGGAAAGCAGGAAGAGATTCTGGCGAAGGCAGGGATCACCCGTTGAATCCTTTGGTCCGCTGGTTAAAAAGCATGCGCCATGCCTACGAGGGCATCCAGTACGCCCTGTCGACGCAGCCCAATATGAAGTTCCACTTTTTTGCGTCCTTTGCCGTGCTGGTGTCGGCCTTGTTTTTCCGGCTGCCGCGGACCGATGTGCTGCTGCTGCTGTTGGCTATCACTCTTGTTATTGTGACTGAGCTGATTAATACCGGAATCGAAAAAACCGTCGATCTCGCCATGCCCGACCTGCACCCCCTGGCCAAAATTGCCAAGGATGTGGCAGCCGCCGCGGTGCTGGTGACGGCGGTTTTTGCCGCCGCTGTGGGAGTGGCGGTATTCTACTCCCCGGTGGAGCGGTGGGTGCGGCACCGGGAACATCCCGATGTGCCGCTGTCCATCGGCTCCGTCTGGCTGTATCTGGCGCTGGTAGCCTTGGCAGTGATCGTGGTGCGCACCCGCTTCCGGGCCAGCGGACAGCTGAAGCCCAGCCTGTGGATGGCCCTGGCGGTATCCCTGGGCACCCTGATTACCCTCAAAAGCGGGGACACCCTGGTGGGATTGCTGGCCCTGGTGATGTGCGGCATGTTCCTGGTGATGCTTTATGAAAAACAGGGGCGCTCCCTGGCCGGAATTCTGGCAGGCGGGCTGCTGGGAGCGGTGCTGACGGTGCTGGCCTTTTTTCTGGGGGGATAGGATGGTGCGTGGCGCCCCAAATGCATAAGTGCAGTCCGGTAACCGATATGGCGCGGCTGGAGCTGCCTATCCTGCAAAAGTGCAGTTATTTTCCGCAAAAACCCTTGTTGTAGGCCATAAGAACGAAAATAACTGCAGATTTGCAGGATGAATGGACAAAACGGAGATTCCGGGAGAAAATAACTGCAGATTTGCATTTCGGATAGCTGATAAGCAATAAACCAATGACGGAGGGATGAAGATATGGCAGTTCCTGAGTTTGTGCACAAGCTTATTGAAGAAGCGGCGGCGGCCCGCAAAAAAGCATACGTCCCATATTCACACTTTGGGGTGGGGGCGGCACTGCTGGATGCAGACGGACATATTCATCATGGCTGCAACATCGAAAATGCCGCATATGGTCCCACCAACTGTGCGGAACGCACGGCGGTTTTCCGGGCGGTGGCCGACGGGCATGCCCCGCGCAGCTTCAAGGCTATAGCCGTCATTGCGGATACGGAGGACCCGGTGTCCCCCTGCGGCATTTGCCGCCAAGTGATGAGTGAGCTGTGCGGGCCGGATATGCCCGTATATCTCACCAATTTGAAGGGTGACATCCAGGAGACCACCGTGGCGGCGCTGCTGCCAGGTGCCTTCACCTCCCGCGACTTTAAGGAAGCCGAGTAAGAAAGCTGTTTCACCTGTTACACCATACACCGAAATTTCACCATGAGAGGAATCAAATATATGCCAAAAGGCTTTAAATCCGGGTTTGTCGCTATTATCGGGCGCCCCAACGTGGGCAAATCCACCCTGTTGAACCGGGTGGTGGGACAGAAGGTTGCCATCATGTCGGACAAACCTCAAACTACCCGCAACAAAATTCACGGTGTGTATACCACCGACACTGCCCAGATCGTGTTCCTGGACACGCCGGGTATCCACAAGCCCCAGTCCAAGCTGGGCAACTATATGATGCAGGTCGCGGAGGGCACCTTAAATGAGGTGGACGCCATTCTTTTCCTGGTGGATGTAAGCGAAGGATTGGGCGGCGGAGACCGGTACATTATCGAACGGCTGAAGCAGGTCAAAACCCCTGTTATCCTCGTGATGAACAAAATCGACAAGGTGCAGCCCGAAGAACTGCTGCCCATTATCGTGCAGTACAAGGATCTTTATCCCTTTACCGAAATCGTGCCGATTTCCGCCAAACAGGGCACCAGCGTCAACATCCTGTTGGAGCAGGCAACGCGTTATCTGGATGAAGGGCCGATGTATTACCCCGCAGACCAGGTTACCGATCATCCGGAGCAGTTCGTGTGCGCCGAGCTGGTACGGGAAAAAATTCTCAACCTGACCCGTGAGGAAATCCCTCACTCCATCGCCGTCACCATTGAGGATATGAAGGTGCAGGACAACGGACTGGTTCATATCTCCGCGGTTATCTTCGTGGAACGGGACTCCCAGAAGGGCATCATCATCGGCAAAAACGGCGCTTTGTTGAAGGAAATCGGCAAGCTGGCCCGTCTGGATATCGAGAAGCTGCTGGGCAACAAATGCTTCCTGGAGCTTTGGGTCAAGGTGAAAAAGGATTGGCGCAACCAGGACCGGGTGCTGAAGGATTTGGGCTTCCGACACGATTAAAGCCAGCGAACGGATACACCGGAATCCTCTCTTTTTTAAGTGGCAGAGGAGAGGACATTCCATCCTCACTTTCCTAAAATTGTAATCAGGAGGTGAGAGGAGTGGATTGGAGCATTCGGTTGAATCGGGCCATTGATTATATTGAGATGCATCTGGATCAGGACATGGATCTGGATCAAGCGGCTAAGCTGGCGTTTTGCAGCCGTAATGATTTGTCAGGCATGTTCAGCATTGTGGCCGGAATTACGCTCAACGAATACATCAGACGTCGGCGTCTTTCGCTGGCGGCTCTGGAGCTGCAGACCAGCAATGAGAAAATCATCGACATTGGCATGAAATACGGCTATTCTTCGCCAACAGCATTTAACCGTGCTTTTCAAAATCAACATAAAGCGTCCCCCCAATATGCAAGAAGCCGGAACATCTTTATTGCTGCCTATCCGCGAATCTCCTTCCAAATTACTATTAAGGGAGAGATTAATATGAAGTGCAGGATTGAAAAGAAGCCGGCGTTTAAGGTTGCAGGGGTAAAGAAGACATTCCAAACGAATGCAGTGGAAAATCGGGTTCCTGCTTTTTGGGGGGAGCTTCCCCGGGAAACGTACAACAAAATCATTGCCCAATCCGGCGGTAAACCAGAGGGGATGATGGGGTTGTGCGCCGATTTCGATGGGGGGCACCAGTTCAATTATTACATCGCCGTCTCAACGGTCAATGACAATGTTGGGGACTTGGAGACAATAGAAATCCCTGAGGCGACCTGGGCCATCTTCGAGGCCGAAGGCGGATTGATGGAGCTGGTAAACCGTGTATGGCAGGAATGGTTTCCCTCCTCCGGCTACAGGCGTGCGGATAACTCCATTCCGGATGTGGAAGTGTATTTTGATTATGATTTCCCCAAAGAAAAATATACGTATGAGCTTTGGTACCCTGTGATTAAAGAGTAACCGAAGCGGCGGCTTTTGCCGAATTGGCCAAAGGACAGACGGTGATGTCGGTAGGCGCGATAGCGACCGGCCGGAGGCCGAAGCAGTGGTGGCGATATGAGCTAAAGCGACCGGCCAGAGCCGAAGCAGTGGAGAGGCCGCAGGGCGGAAGCGGGGGACCGGGCGGAACAGGGGAGCAGCGGGCGACGGGCGACGGGCGACGTCTGTCCCCGGCTTTTCCTTGCTGGTGATGGGCGTGAGTCTATCGGCCGCATCTAACGGCGGTGAAAGCCTTTATTTAGGCGAAAATGTCGTTTGAGAAAATCTAACGGCGGCCACAGCCGTTATATGGGCCGAAAGCCGCGTCGCAAGCCCATTATTGGCCCAATAAAGGCTCCTGCTTCCGTTAGATTTCGCAACCCCAAGTTTTGGGGCAAATAGCGTCTCTCACCGCCGTTAGGAAAAGGCGGTGAGCGAACCAGCAAAGCGATGTGAGCGAAAGGTTTAAGGTTTGTGGGTTTGGGGTTTGGGGTTTAGGGTTTAGGGTTTAGGGTTTAGGGTTTAGGGTTTAGGGTTTAGGGTTTAGGGTTTAGGGTTTAGGGTTTGGGGTTTGGGGTTTAGGGTTTAAGGGGTTTGAGGTCCGGCCAAGAGCGGAGCGGGGAGCAGCCGGAGAGCGAACCAGCAAAACGATGTGAGCGAAAAGGGTTTGAATTTTAAGGTTTTAGGGTTTTAAGGGTCTAAACCCCTGAGCGTCACGCGGCAGCGTGAGGCGGCTCCCTCCTCCACCGCCCCTCCCACCCGCCTGCCGCTGCACCCCCCACGGGCAAAACGCCGCGGAAGAACGCCAACTTCCAGCGTGTTCCCGCCCAAGTAAGATTTGCCCGCCCCAACCCATGGGCGGGCAAACCTTACCAAACGGGAACGGAAGCGCTCCTCCCGCCCACACCCCCATCGAAGACGGCCCACCCGCGACACTCCGAAAACCCTTGCCGAGGTCTTGGGGCGGCAGCGCCCAAGTCTCCCCCTTTGGCCAAAGGGGGAAGGGGGGATTCGAATACCCAATACTTGCTTCGGATAGACTCACCGCTTTTCTCCAATCCTACAACTGTGGGCAATTCACAGACGGTAGGAGAGGATGGTACAGATGAGAGACTTCTCGTGGAACTATTTTTCGAAAACGGGAGATGTGAATGCGTACCTGCTGTACAAGGAGAGCCTGACACCTGAGGAAACCGCGGCGCCGACAGAGGAGCTGCAGGAGCAGGAAGAGGGAGAAGCGGTGGTCTAATACGGGCAGCCAAGCGTTAGAGACTGTCGCGAATGTTTCCCGACAGCTCGTGAGGAGTAGATGCCCATGCTGTATAAGGTTGAAGGAATTGTCACCCGGAGCATGGACTACGGGGAAGGGCATAAAATCATATCCGTATACACCCGCGAAGCGGGGAAAATGAGCGTGATGGTCAGGGGGGCCAAAAAGCTGAAAAGCCGCCACGGGGCCGTCACGCAGCTTTTTACATACGGGGAATTTGTGATCTACAAAAACGCCCACATGGGAACACTGAATGCTGCGGAAATAACGGACTCCTTCCATAAGCTGCGGGAAGATCTCATGAAAGGGGCTTACGCGGCATATATAGTAGAAATGGTGGAGAAGCTCACCGGAGAAATGGAGCCCAATGCACCGCTTTTTGAACAGCTGCTGGCCGCCTTGAAGGGAATTGCCGGAGACAAGCCGCCCCATATCATTGCCCACATTATGGAAATGCATATGCTGGTGCTGTCCGGTTACATGCCGGAGCTGGACCAATGTGTATCCTGCGGCAGCAAGGAAGGGGAAATGGCGTTGAGCATTGCGGCGGGAGGCATTCTTTGTCCGCGCTGTAGACTTAAGGATCCCCAGGGAATTGTGCTGGGAGCGGGAACATTGAAGCTGCTCCGTCTGTTCCGTACCATGGATTTGCGGCGGTTGGGGGAGATTGACGTCAAACCCGTAACTCAGGCTCAATTAAAGCGATGTATGCGCGGCATGATGGACATGTACATGGAAACCAAATGGAAATCCCGGAGCTTCCTTGACCAAATGGAGAAGTACGGGATGGAATAAAGGAGTTTGACAGGAAACCGGGAATTTGTTACGATCTTGGCCGATGCCGCTTTTTCTTCAAAATAAGGGTGGAACCGTGAGACAACGGGCTCTTATTCCTGTGCTTGGCAGCTTGCTGGCAGACGCAGGAACAGGAGCCTTTTTTGGCTGAGAAAAAAGGATGAATGTGGAAAGGAAGGGTGATTTCCATTGCCCGACAGGAAAAAGATCCAGTATGTGTACGTGGTGTCAGACTCGGCGGGGGAAACGGGAGAATCCGTCGTCCGAGCGGCGATTGTCCAATTTTTGCCGGCAGCCATTGAATTAAAGCGCAGACCCTTCATACATACAACCGAAGGCATTGACCGGATTATCAAGGATGCGGCTGCCTGCGGAGGCGTAATCGTGTTCACCTTGGTGATTCCCCAGCTCCGGGATTACCTCTTGGAACGGGCCACCGAAAATCAGGTCATCTGCATCGATCTGTTGGGGCCGATTATCGCCAGCCTGGAAAAAGCGCTCAACCAGCGCTCCCGCCACGAGCCGGGAATCATCCATAAGCTGGATGAGCATTATTTCCGCAAGGTGGAGGCAGTGGAATTCGCTGTCCGGTATGATGACGGAAGAGATGCCACCGGCGTCATCAAGGCGGATATTGTGCTGGCCGGAGTATCCCGCACCTCCAAAACTCCCTTGTCCATGTTTTTGGCCCACAAAAGCTATAAGGTCGCCAACGTTCCCCTGGTGCCGGAGCTGGTTCCGCCCCGGGAGCTGTTTACCGTGAATCCCGCCAAAATTATCGGCCTGACTATTAATCCCGACAAGCTCAACGAAATCCGCAAGGAGCGGCTGAAGGCGCTGGGGTTGGGGGAAGAGGCGATTTATGCCAAGGTGCAGCGGATAAACGAGGAATTGGCCCATGCTCAGACGATTATGAAGAAGCTGGGCTGTTTGGTGATTGACGTGTCCAATAAAGCGGTGGAGGAAACGGCGGGAATCATCATGGAACAAATTCCGCTCCGTTAGTCAAGCTTTTTTTGCGGAATAGGCAGGATTTTTTATTTCCCCATCGTATATAATATTACGGAAGTATTGCCAATCCGTAACAAGGGCGGTGAGAGAATTGACGAAGCCGCTTGCCATTATTGTTGACGCCGACGCATGCCCCGTCAAACCGGAGATTATCAAGGCAGCCCGCCAGTTTCACGCGCAAGTGCTGATGGTGGCGTCCCTGGATCACCGGCTCACGGAGGAGCCCGGCGTAACTGTTGTGCAGGTAGACCGGTCTGATCAGTCGGCAGATTTGTATATTGCCAATCATCTGGCTCCGGGCAACATTCTGGTGACACAGGATTTTGGGTTGGCGACGATCGGCTTGGCGAAACGCGCGTATGTGCTGTCCAACCGGGGGCAGGAATACACCAACGGCAACATTGATTTTCTGCTGGAAACCCGGCATGAACACGCCAAACAGCGCAGAAACGGGCATTACGGCAAAGGACCTAAGCCTTTTACCGCAGAAGACCGGGAACGATTTCTACATTCTTTGACAAAACTTTTGCAATCCTTGCAGGAAAATTAACGGGGAGCGCGAATAAGTTATACTTGTCAATTGGAATGAAGGTGGTTATGCTTTGAACCGACGTATCCCCGATGAGGTGATCGAGGCTGTTCTGAAGGCTTACGATATTGTGGATGTAGTAGGCCGTCATGTGCATTTGTCGAAGCAGGGCCATTATCTCAAGGGTCTGTGCCCGTTCCATTCGGAGAAATCCCCGTCCTTTACCGTCACGCCGGAGAAGCAGATTTATCACTGCTTCGGTTGCCACGCGGGAGGCAATGCCATCCATTTCATCATGGGAGTGGAGGGTTTGAGCTTTGGCGAAGCGGTCCGTCAGATGGCGGAGGAAGCGCATATTCCGGTGGATTGGGCTCCGGTAACGCCGGAGCAGACCAAGGAGCAGGCGGAAGCCAAGGCACTATATGACGCCTATGAGTTCACAGCGAAGTTCTATAATTACATCATGCTGAATACGGAGCAGGGCAGGCCCGCATTGGATTACTTGCGGAGCCGGGGAATGAATGACCGGATCATAGAGACCTTCCAGCTGGGCTACTCGCCCAATATGCGGGACAAGCTGGCGGAGATTCTCGGGAAACGCGGCTTCGACCTGGCACTGATGGAGAAGGGCGGCCTTCTTTCGCACCGTGAGGGTTCGGGCTATTATGACAAATTCCGTGACCGGATTATGTTTCCCATCCATGACCAGAAGGGGCGGATTATCGCCTTCGGCGGACGGGCGATGGGGGACATTCAGCCTAAGTACATGAACAGTCCGGAATCCCCGCTCTTCAATAAAAGCCGCAATTTGTACAATTTCCACCAGGCCCGGCCCCAAATCCGCAAGTCCCGCACGGTGGTGCTGCTGGAGGGATATGTGGATGCCATCAAGGTATGGGAGGCGGGTATTCAGAACGGTGTGGCGTCCATGGGAACGGCCCTGACCCGTGAACATGCCCTGCTGCTGCGCCGGAATGCCGATGAAGCCTTGCTTTGTTATGACGGAGACCCGGCCGGACAGAATGCGGCCTTCAAGAGCATTGAGCTTTTGGAGAAGGAAGGTTTTCACGTGAAGGTGGCCTGGCTGCCCGGTGGGCAGGACCCGGACGAATTCATTACCCAGTTTGGCGGGGAGCGCTTCCGCCGGGAGATTATTGAAGGAGCGCTGACCTCCACCAAGTTCAAGCTTCAATACATCCGCAAAAACTTCAATCTGACGGATGTGGACGGACGTTTCCGATACATAGAGTCCGCCCTGAAGCTGGTAGCGGAGCTGGATGCCCCTTACCAGCGTGAGCACTACATCCAGGAGCTGGCGTCGGAATTCCCCTATGCAGCGGACAATCTGACCCAGCAGATGAACGGATACCGCCAGGATCTGTTGAAAAAACGGGAGCCTGGGGATAATCCGGAACAATCGTGGAATAATATTAGGAATAATGGAAACAACAGGAATAAAGTGTCTGTTCTTCCCGCCCATGAGCATGCGGAGATTTCGATTCTTGCGGCTATGCTTAATGACCGGGAGGCGGCCCAGCAGGTCCAGGAGGAGCTGGGGGACGGGTTTTCCACAGAGCTTCACGCGGCTCTTGCCGCTTATTTATATGCCTATTATGCGCAAGGCAATGAGCCGGACATCAGCAAGTTTATGGCGGGCCTGGAGGACGAGACGCTGGAACGCGCGGCAGCGTCGTTATCCATGACCGACTCGCAGCCTGCGCTGCGGGCGCTTCCTGATTATATCGGTTATCTGAAGCTTTATCCGCGTCTGAAGCAATTAGAGAAAGAACGCCTGGAAGCCGAAAGCATGCATGACCCTCTGGAGGCGGCACGCAGGCTGGGCGGGATTGCGCAAGAAATCGCAAGAGTGAAAAAAGATATTCAGGCCCTAGAAAAGCAATTGAACTCGTTCAAAGGTTATTGACGCGAATGATTCTAGGGAGGAGGGAGTAGGAGAAATGGCGAACGATCAACACACAGAGCTCGAGTCAGAACTAACCTTGGACCAGGTGAAGGAACAACTGATTGAACTGGGCAAAAAGCGCTCATCACTTACGTATAAGGACATCATGGAGCGCCTGTCGCCCTTCGATCAGGACCCGGAACAAATAGACGAATTCTTCGAGCAGCTCTCCGAACTGGGCATAGAGGTAGGCAATGAATCCGAAGAGGACGATATGCCGGCAATGTCCCACGACGATCAGGAGCATGATGAATTTAATTTCGACGATGACCTGTCCCTTCCCCCGGGCATCAAGATCAATGACCCTGTCCGGATGTATCTGAAGGAAATCGGCCGCGTGCCGCTGCTCTCCGCAGAAGATGAGGTAGGGTTGGCCAAACGGATCGAGAACGGCGACGAGGAAGCCAAGCGCCGGCTGGCGGAAGCCAATCTCCGGCTGGTAGTCAGCATTGCCAAACGTTATGTCGGCCGCGGTATGCTGTTTCTGGACCTCATTCAGGAAGGGAACATGGGCTTGATCAAAGCCGTGGAGAAGTTTGACCATACCAAGGGGTACAAGTTCAGCACCTACGCCACCTGGTGGATCCGCCAAGCGATTACCCGGGCCATCGCAGACCAGGCAAGAACCATCCGGATACCGGTACATATGGTGGAGACCATCAACAAGCTGATCCGTGTCTCCCGCCAGCTTCTGCAGGAGCTGGGACGTGAGCCGACTCCAGAGGAAATCGCCAAGGAGATGGAGCTGTCCACGGATAAGGTCCGGGAGATTATGAAAATCGCCCAGGAGCCGGTATCCCTGGAAACGCCCATCGGTGAGGAAGATGATTCCCATCTGGGGGATTTCATTGAGGATCAGGAGGCTCTGGCGCCGGCGGACGCTGCCGCTTACGAGCTCTTGAAGGAGCAGCTGGAGGATGTGCTGGACACCCTGACCGAACGTGAGGAGAATGTGCTCCGCCTTCGTTTCGGCCTGGATGACGGACGGACCCGGACGCTGGAGGAAGTGGGCAAGGTCTTTGGCGTAACCCGGGAACGGATCCGCCAGATTGAAGCCAAGGCTCTCCGCAAGCTTCGCCATCCCAGCCGCAGCAAACGCCTGAAGGACTTCCTGGAGTAGAATTGTCCCCGGTGTGAAACCAATATTCTTTCGTGTATGTTAGCCCTGCCTGAAGCGGCGGGGCTTTCTTTGTAAAAAAAATGCCTGCAGGAGCCGATATAAGGTAAGGATTGTATCAGGAATCGGCTGAGGTGACGGGAGATGGATCAGGACAAGGTTCAGATCATTGTGGCGGAAATCGACAAGTGGCGGAGAAGCAAGCTGCTGCCAGAGCATTATTGTGATTTCCTTATGAATTTGTATATGGATGAGCGTGAGGTGGAAGGCCCGTCGGTACTGGGCATCTCACAAAAGGCGGTCAGTAACAGCAACTGGAAAACATGGATGTCGATTATTGCAATTACGGGAATCATTTCCTTTATTGGTCTTCATTTTACATCTTTTTCGTTCTGGATGCAAACCGGGGTTCTGGCTGTGCTGGCAGTAACCCTGTATCTGGTAGGGGCCGCACAGCGGGTCAAGCAGCCTCTGGTTTCCTGCCTTTGCTTCGGCGGTGCATCGGGCATTTTGCTCTTGGGCGGCATCTATCTTCTCCATTTGCGGGAAGCAGGCACGGTGCCTCTGGTGTTTGTGGTGGCTTTATGCGGGATGATCTGGATTTTGACGGGCATCGCCGCCAAATTCCCGGTGTTCCATTTTGCCGGGTGGCTGCTGCTGCTCTTGATTTATGCCTTTGTTTTGCGGCACAATATAACGGATATCGATTGGATCGGGGTGGAGCTCTCCTGGGTCCCCCTAAGCTTGGTGCTGTGCTGGCTTGCATGGCTGCTGCACCATGTGAATAAGCAGATTTCCGCCGTATTTTTCCTGACCGGTGTGCTGTGCTGGTTTGGAGGGGAGCTGTACGGGTTTGTATGGACCGGTCTGGATAAGGACGTCCTGCAGCTCCTGCTGGGCGCAAAGCTGGCCGTCGGCGGCGGTGTGCTGTTCGCTTTGCGAAAAAAATGGGTAGAGTGGGTTATGTAGATGATACTTCTGTCAAAACGCCTGGGGGCTATTGCCGCCCAGGTGAAGCCGGGCTGCCGCCTGGCGGATATCGGCTCGGACCATGCGCTGCTGCCGGCGCATCTTGCCCAAAGCGGCAGAATTGCCCGTGGGATTGCTGGGGAGCTGAATAAAGGCCCTTTTGAAGCTGCCAAACGCCAGATAGCCGCAGCGGGTCTTGGCGCGGTTGTGGAGGTGCGGCAGGGCAACGGCCTGGATGTGCTGGAGCCGGGGGAGGCGGATACGGTCACCATCGCCGGAATGGGCGGAGCGCTGATCGCCGAGATTCTGGAGGCGGGCCGTGTGAAGGGCAAGCTGGCCGGCGTACGCCATCTGCTGCTGCAGCCCAATGTAGGCGAGATGCAGGTGCGCGTCTGGCTTCGCCGGCACGGGTGGCTGCTGCTGGGTGAGGAGATTTTGGAGGAAGACGGTAAAATATATGAGATTCTGTCCGCATGCCCTGCGGATGAGACTGAAGGCGGAGCCGCCGCGGAGGCGGAATTGTACCGTGAGCGGGAGCTGGCGGGTTTCGGTGTGCTGGGCGAGGCGGATTGGCTGGCCTTCGGTCCGTATCTGATGAAGCAGGCGGAGCCGGTGTTCCTGGAGAAATGGCGGCGGGAAACCGCCAAGCTGGAGCGGGTGGCCCGTTCGATGGAAAGCTCGGAGCTGGAGGAGGCCCGCCTGAAGCGATTGAAGGTCTTGGAGGACATCAACCGGTTGAAGGAGCTGATGGCATGCTTGCAAAAGGACAAACCGTTATTCAACTGATGGAAGAGCTGGCGCCCAAGCATTATGCCCAGCCCAATGACAGCATCGGACTGCAATTGGGCACATTGCAGAAGGAGATCCGCAAGGTGCTGGTGGCGCTGGATGTGACCCACGAGGTGGTGGACGAGGCCATCCGTGAGGGAGCGGAGCTGATTATTGCCCATCATGCCATCATATTCAGGCCTATCGCCCATCTGCGCACGGATACGCCAGCGGGAAGCTTGTATGCCAAGCTGATCAAGCATGACATTGCTGTGTATATCGCGCACACCAATCTGGATGTGGCGGAAGGCGGAGTGAATGATCTGCTGGCAGAGGCTCTTGGGCTTACGGGACTTACCCATCTGGAGGAGGTCCACACGGAGAAGCTCAAAAAGCTGGTGGTATTTGTCCCGAAGGATCACCATGGGAAGGTCCAGCAGGCGGTGTTCGGTGCAGGAGCCGGCTGGATCGGCAAATACAGCAATTGCTCTTTTAATATTGAAGGCCAGGGTACCTTCGTGCCCCGGGACGGTGCGGACCCCTTTATCGGGGAGGCAGGCAAGCTGGAGCAGGTGGAGGAAATCCGGCTGGAAACCATCGTCCCCGAAACGGTGGAAAAGCGGGTGGTCACCGCTATGCTCAAGGCTCATCCGTATGAGGAAGTGGCTTACGATCTGTATCCGATGGATCTGAAGGGACGTGCCTTCGGCTTGGGCCGGGTGGGCAAACTCCCGGATAGCTGCACCCTGGGTGAGCTGGCAGAGCGGGTGAAGCAGGCGTTCGGCGTGTCCGCGCTGCGGCTTGTAGGAGACCCTGAGCGTGAAATCCGCAAGGTTGCGGTGCTTGGAGGCAGCGGCGGACGGTATATCCGCCACGCGCTGTTTGCGGGCGCTGATGTGCTGATCACGGGAGATGTGGATTACCACGCGGCTCATGACGCATTGGCGGCGGGGCTTGCTGTAATTGATCCCGGCCACAACGTGGAGAAGATTATGAAGCCGGGTGTGGCGGATTTTCTGAACCGGCGTTTTCAGGAGAAGAAGTGGGAAACGGTGGCCGTTGCCTCGTCCGTTGACACCGAGGTGTTCCGGTTCGTGTAGATTAACTCTTAGGGAGGGAATGTCTATGCGGTATTTTGAACGGACCAACCGGATGGCCCATGTTCTGTTTATTGCCGGCGGGCTGTTGTTTGTTATTTCTCTGGGGATTTTGTTCAAGGGTTCGGTAGGAGACCAGATTTTTGAGTTCAGCAACGGCAACTATGTACGGAACGGAATCTGGTTCACCATGTTCTTTTTGTCTTCGGTGTTTTCAGTGGTGCTGGGGATCGGGCTGAAGTGTATCGTCCGGGATGCCAAGGAGGAGCTGGACCATATCCGGGATACAACGTCCGGAGGGGGCAGCAAGCTGCAGGAGTGACCTTGCAGCCTTATTTTCAAGTCCGGCGAAGGCCGTGGGTCTGCGGGGATTCTAACGGCGGTGAGAGGCGTTATTTCTCCTCAAAGGGCTCTGCCGGATTTCTAACGGCGGCTGCGGCCGTTATTTCCGGCAAATGGACCTGAACCGGCCATTGTTGCGGCAAATAGCGGCGCTCACTTCCGTTAGATTTTTGAAAAGCGGCTTTTTGGCCAAATAAGGGCTGTGGCTTCCGTTAGATTGGCCGGGATAGCGGAGAGCAAGGCCGGATACTTGTCGGAGCATGTCTTCCGAATTGCTGTGCCCGCAGCTTCATAATTCTGCGGGTTGAATTTCGGCGGCTAAGCCTGTATACTACAGAATGCAACGGAAAGTTTGACAGACAATCGCCGGCGGCGTAAGCCGCGGGAGGAAAGTCCGGGCTCCATAGGGCAGGATGCTGGATAACGTCCAGTCAGCGCGAGTTGAAGGATAGTGCCACAGAAACGGACCGCCGATGGCGCAGCCGCTTTCTCGTAAAGCGGATGGCGCACAGGCAAGGGTGGAACCGTGGTGTAAGAGACCACGAGGGGCTATGGTGACATAGCGCCTGGTAAACCCCATCCGGAGCAAGACCTAGAGGAACGCAGGGGCTTCGCGCCCCAGCCTTAGCCCGAGGCGCGTTCGGGTTGGTCGCTTGAGCCATGCAGCAATGTACGGCCTAGATAGATGATTGTCGCCTCATTGGTGGGAGGGCTAACCCCCGTTATCACCACCCGAGGTACAGAACCCGGCTTACGGCAAGCTTTCCATTGATGTGAGAATCTCGGAAACGGTTTTCGGCGATTTGCAGCCGGGAGCCGTTTTCTTTTTTGCGGCAGGAACAGGAATAGAAGACTCCCATATTGCTGAAAGAAAAAATTTTTTTTATAATGATCCTCAACGGTACAAAAAACTTATTCCTATAATAGTAGGCGGTGAAGACTGTGAAAGCCCGTACCCCAAACAGCGGCCTGGCCCGGATACAGGCTGTGTACAAAGATCTTCCGCCTAAGGTCAAAACAGTGGCCGACCATATTCTGGCCCAGCCTCAGGATGTGGTCCACCTGTCCATTACCCAGCTGGCGGAGGTTACCCGCTGCGCAGAGGCCACGATATTCCGGCTGTGCCGCCTGATCGGCATGAAGGGCTACCAAGAGCTCAAGATTTCCCTGGCCGGCGAAATGGTGGAGCAGCCGGTGCAGAATATCCACGAGGAGGTCCTGCCGGAGGACGATATGGCCCAGGTGGCCCGCAAGGTGTTCACCTCCAATATTATCGGGATTACGGATACTCTCCAGCTTCTGGACACACAGTCCTTAATCGCGGCGGTGCAGCTTTTGAACAGCGCCCGCAACGTGTGCATCTATGCCGTAGGCGGTTCGGCGCCTATCGCTATGGATGCCTACAACAAATTCATCCGGGCCGGCATCAGCTGCGTCATGCACTCCGATCCTCATCTGCAGCTGACAACAGCCGCATTGTTGGGGCCGGAAAGTGTGGTGCTGGCCATCTCCCACTCGGGCAGCAGCAAGGACCTCATCGAAGTGGTGAAGGCGGCTGGCAAAACCGGTGCCAAAACCATCGTCATCACCAGCTACACCAAATCCTCCCTGGCTCAGCTGGCGGACGTGAAGCTGTACAGTTCCACCCGCGAAACCTCCTTCCGGACGGAAGCCATCTCCGCGCGAATCGCCCAGCTGTGTATCATCGATAGCCTCTACGTGGGGCTGTCCCTGGCCAGGCAGGAGGAGACGCTGGGCAACCTGCAAAAAATCCGGGAGGTTATCTCCACGAAACGCCTGTAAGCTAACAGGCGTTTTTTTGTGTGCTTTCCGGAGGTGTGAAAAAAGAAAAAAATTCACATTTTAGCTGTTGTAAAATGAAAAAATTTTTTTTATTATGGCAGTAAGAGAAAAATTTCACGAGGAGGAGAAGCTGTGAAAAACCGCATTTCGGAAATTGCTCCTTTCACCCGCGCCATACTGAAGGCGCATCTGTGCTCCTGCGGAGTCGACTATAAAAGTCTGGATAAGCCTGTGATTGCCATCGCCAACTCCTGGAATGAAATTGTGCCCGGCCATGTACATCTGCGCCAGCTGGCAGACCGTGTGAAGCAGGGCGTGGAGGCGGCGGGAGGCGTTGCTCTTGAATTCAACACCATCGCCGTGTGCGACGGCATTGCCCAGGGTCATCAAGGCATGAAATATTCCTTGCCCAGCCGGGAAACCATCGCCGACAGTGTGGAAATTATGGTGAACGGTCACGGGATCTTCGACGGTATGGTAGTGCTGAGCTCCTGCGATAAAATTGTCCCCGGCATGCTGATGGCGGCTGCCCGGCTGAATCTGCCCAGCGTAGTGGTGCTGGGAGGCGTTATGCCCAACCACATCAAGCCCAAGGAATCCAAAGCCGCACGGCGGGCTTTTTTGGACGGCAAGCTGGATGAGCAAGGTTTGGTGGAGGTCACCAACCAGTATTACCCCGGCCCCGGCGCCTGCCCCTTCCTGGGTACGGCCAATACTATGCAGGGCATGTCCGAGGCACTCGGCATGTCACTTCCTTACACCTCATGGATGCAGGCGCTGTCCGACGAGCAGCTGGATGCCGCCGAGGAGGCGGGCCGCCAGGCGGTCCAACTAGTGCGCCAGGGGATTACCCCCAGCCAGATCATGACTCAGGCTGCCTTCGAAAATGCGATTTCGGTGCTGCTGGCCATGGGCGGCTCCCTGAATGCTTGCTTGCATCTGCCGGCGATTGCCCATGAGCTGGGTTTGTCCCTGCCTCTGGATCTGTTTGACGAGATCAGCCGCAGAGTGCCCTTCCTGGCCGGAGTTACCCCGAACAACCAGGAATACACCACCAATGACCTGCAGCGAGCAGGCGGGCTGCCGGCGCTGATGAAGGAGCTTGGCGGACTGATCCGCGGGGAGGCCCTTACCGTTACAGGGCACACCATGAGCGGCAATATTGCGGAGGCCGAGGTAACGGACCGCGATGTAATCCATTTTATCGATTCGCCGATTGATAACGAAGGCGGTATCGCCGTGCTGACGGGGAATCTGGCGGCCGACGGCTGTCTCATCAAGCAGTCTGCCGTTGCCCCCGAGCTCCGCGAGTTCAGCGGCCCTGCCCGGGTATTCAACTCCGAGGAGGAGTTCGACCACGCCTATGACGAAGGCAAAATCCAGGAGGGTGACGCGGTGATCATCCGTTACGAAGGCCCCCGCGGCGGACCCGGCATGCGTGAGCTTCACCGATGTACGGAGATTCTGGGCAAGTTCAAGCGGGTGGCGCTTGTCACAGACGGACGTTTCTCCGGCGCCAGCGCAGGGTTGTCCATCGGCTATGCCAGCCCTGAGGCCGCAGACGGTGGGGTTATCGCACTGGTCCGTGACGGGGATACTGTGGTGATTGACGTCCAGAAGCGCCTAATCCATCTGGAGGTTTCCGAGGAGGAGCTGGCGGAGCGGGCCAAACATCTGGAGTTTATCAGGCAAGAGGCCAGCAAGCTGCTTCGTCTGTATGCATCAAGCTCCTCCTCCGCGGCGTACGGGGCCGTACGGAGGGTGAAGGAGTAATCCCATAGTTTCCGCCCCAAAAAGCCGCTTCCTTTACCTGATTCCTTACATCAGGCGGGAAGCGGCTTTAGTGGTATTAGGAAGGGGGTGGTTCCGGATTTTACCGGACCGGCTGCTCCCCTGCCCAGCGTTCCAGCTGACGGGACAGCCATTCCGGCATATAGCTCAGGGAATTCCGGCTGGTATCGGCCATTTCCAGCGCTTTAACCACATCGATCAAGCCGTAGCCGAAATATTTGTCTCTGCCCGGTTCCCCGATATCCGAAGCCGACTTGCGCATAATTTCCATAACCTCGGTGTTTTTCAGCAGCGGGTTGGCCGAGCGGATAAGCGCAGCCAGCGCGGACACATGAGGGCTGGCCATGGAGGTGCCGGATAACGCCGCATACTGGTTGTCGGGATAGGTGCTGGGAATGCTGACGCCGGGAGCGGCCACATCAATGTAATTGCCGTAATTGGAGAAGCTGGCTTTGTTCTTCTTGGCGTCGGTGGCTGCCACCGCAAATACTTCCTCATACGCGGCGGGATATCCCGGACGCTCCGTATTGTCGTTGCCGCTGGCGGCAATCAGCACAACGTCTTTGTCGTAGGCGTATTTGATGGCGTCATGCAAAAACTGTGCGTCGGCGTAATTGCCTAGGCTTAAATTAATCACCTTGGCTCCGTGATCCGCCGCCCAGATAATACCCTGGGCTACCGCATAGGTGCTGCCGGAGCCGGAGGCGTCCAGGACCTTGATGGGCAGAATGGGGTTAAACCAAGTCATACCCGCTACCCCTTCGTTGTTATTGACCAGAGCCGAGATAATCCCGGCGACGTGAGTGCCATGCCCAACGTCGTCCTGGGGCGGAGTGGTTCCTTGGGACACGATGTTGGTTCCCCCCAGCAGATTTTCCTTCAAATCCGGATGGTTCAGGTCCACACCCGTATCCACAACCGCTACCTTCACGTCCTGGCTGCCCCTGCCGATGTTCCAGCCCTGAAGGGTTTCAATTAGCGGCAGATTCCATTGGTAACGGGAATAGAGAGCGTCATTGGGCACGCCGCCGTTCATGTCCATGGCGTTGTTCCGGCCGCCCTCTGTAACCTCAGCGGATTTAGTAAAGCGCAGTCTGTCATTGGTCAAATAAAGATAATGGGGCTCCGCATATTCCACATTCCAGCCCTTGAAATAGGCCATCATCTGCTGGGCCTCCATATCGGAGGATTCGAACACATAGGTGTAGCCCAGCTTTTGGGCAGGCCCCGCATGAAGCTCCCGGGCGATGCGCTTCAGCTCCTCCTCCGTGGGAGGTGTGGCGAATTTCACCACCACCTGATTCTTATGGTAGTGGCTGGTGCCTTCATTTTCCTCCGGATGATCCACGGTAACGTCCGTGAGCGTATCCGTATCTACGGATTCGATCTTCCAGTTGCCTTCTGCCGGATACGGAACCACCCGCAGATTTCGGATTTGGTGTTCTTTCACCTTGCCCAGGATGCTCTGGCGGACCAGCGCGGTCACAACCGAACGGCTGCCGCCGGGATCCATGCCGGACATGACGAAATAGGTTCCGTCGGAGGTGGTAATGGCCGGAGATTGGTATTCCCCGCCCATAGCCGCCATATGAAGGGCCTTATCCAGCTCGGGCTGGGCCTTCTCCAAAATCTCCGGGGCGACCTCGCCTGCCAGCATACCATCCATGTGAACATCTTCCGGGCCCAGCGTGACATACAATCTTGCCATATGGGGATGCTCTGCCTGCAAGGCAGCCAAATGGGCTCCGGCAGCACGGGGACCGGCCGCCGCCAGCTCCGCCGCCGCCTTGCGCAGGTCCACGGCACACTGCTTCCGGCACAGGATGTTGGTTGCCTCTACATCATCCGCCACCTGCAGCTGCTTGATGTTCAGCTCATGTGCCGGGGAAACATTGCCCTCGTCCAACTGCTGCTGTCTGGTTCCTTTGTCCCCGTCACGGGGGGTCAGCAGCACCGCCAGCAGAGCCAGCGCAGCAATGGTTACAATTTGCCTCCTCAATGCTATTCCTCCTTAAACGTTGCGCCAGCATGGGCACGGCCGTAGGTTTGTTGAAGTCCAGACTTAGGGTTGGAACCGGAGGTGCTTTTTATGCAGAACGCGGCTTTTCGGATTCCGATTCCCTGCCGTTTGTGGTACGATAGAGCTGGAAGACGCGCTGCCTCGCCGAGTCTTGGCAGTATTGACGGATTACCATTTAGGAGGACATTTTGTTATGCCCAATGACAACGTAAAGAATTTATGCGAGACCACCCGGGTTAAGCTCAAGGAAGCCACCGCCAAGATGGAGCTGTTCTTAAACCATCATTCTCTGGAGCAGCTGAACACCGAAACCGATCCGGCTATGGACGAGTTTTACCGGGCGTATCTTCAGGATACCCGGCATCTTCTGGTATTCGCGGAGGTTGCGTACGAGAAGCTTGGCGTCAGTCTGCGCCGTCCCCAATTCAATCTGGACTATTCCGAAAAGGTGCTGTACGACGTTTATCATAACTGCGTCAACAATTTCTTCTATCCCAAGAACGAATGCTACTCCGAGGACGGCCGGTATGCCTATACAGGCCAGGATGCCATCCGCTTCCGCAAGAAGCCCAGCCGCCTGGTCCGTGACCTGACCATCGAGCTGTCCAAGATTTTTGAGGAGCTGCGCGAGGATCTGACTTATTACGAAACCGACTACATTACCAAACGCCGTATGCAGGGCGAAAAAATATAAGCCCTGTCCTCGGGCAGAGCTGTCTTTAAGCAAACAAAAAAGATGCCCCGCGGCATCTTTTTTGATTTTATAAAAAAACTTATTTGATTTCCGTTCTGCAGGGCTGGCCCGACGTGAAGCTGGCGATTCCTTCGAAGGCACAGCGAACCATAGAGGCCACGGCGGTATCCGTATAGAAGGCCAGATGCTGGGTCATGACGGTATTGGGAAATTGGCGCAAATACGCCATGTTTTTATTCTGCAGGATATCCGTTCGCCGGTCCCGGTGATAAATGCCGCTTTCACCCTCGATCACATCCAGTGCCAAAGCGCCGATTTTGTGATTTTCGATGCCCCAAATCAGAGCCTCCACGTCCATCAATTCCCCTCTGGCGCAATTGACCAGAACCACTCCGTCCTTCATCCGCGCAAGCGTGTCCCGGTTAATCATGTACAGGGTGCTGTCATTCAAGGGGGTATGGAGGGATATCACATCACTTTCCCTGTAGATGGTTTCCAGGTCCACATACTGCGCCTTTTCTGCCACCTCCGGGTCCTTGTGCACATCATAAGCCAGGATTTTGGAGCCGAAACCGCTGAGGTTTTGAATAACGGCTTTGCCGATCCGGCCGGTTCCTACAACGCCGATGGTCAGGTCATGCAGCTCTCTGCCCCGCAGGCCCTTAAGGGAATAATCGTTGACTTGGCCTCTCCACAGCGCCTGCTTGTAATGGCGGAGCACCATCAGCATCAGCATGATCGTATAGTCGGCGACACCGGTTGGCGGGTAATCCGAGTTGCAGATCCGCAAGCCGATCTTGCGGGCATGTTGGACATCGATATGGTCGTAGCCCACTGTTCGGGTGGAGCAGCAGGAGATGCCCATCTCCATTAGTTTGTCCTGAATTTCGGGGGTGAGCAGGCTGTGGCCCAGGATGGTAACGCCGTCATAGCCCCTGACCCGCTCCGCGTTATCAAGCGTCAGAATCTCCTCCACCAGTTCAGTCTCCCAGCCGAATTCAGCGGACAATTGCCCGAATATTTCCCTTTCGTCATCACGGACTTCAAATGCGATCAGCTTCAACCTGCTTCTCTCCTGTCAATGTAAAATGGGTTTTATGATTGTCCGCTTTTGCTTTTGCGGTCAGCATCTTGACAAACAGCGGAGTGGCCAATGCGCTCACCACCACAACGAAGGAAAGCTGGGCGGTTGCTGTTTCCACGAAGGGGCTATACGCTCAGGCCGGCCGGGATCGCCTGTATGTTCTTGAGCATGAGTCTTCCGATCCCTCCCGGCAATCTGTTCTAAACAAACACTATATAGACGGGATCCGTGTATTTCCAATATTGATTTTGCACGCTATAATAACTAAAAGTTATTAAAAGGTGAAGAGGCGCCTATGAACCTGAAGCAGCTGGAATATTTTGTGGCCGTAGCGGAAACCTTGAACTTTACCAAGGCCGCCCGGAAGTTTTATATCTCCCAAACGGCCATCACCAAGCAGATTATGGCTCTGGAGGACCGTCTGGGGGCGAAGCTGTTCATCCGCTCCAAACACCGTGTGGAGCTCACTCCGGCCGGATTTGTTTTCCTGCAGGAGGCCAAAGCCATCCTGAACCGTGCGGAGGAAGCCGTCGAAAGAGTCCATCTGGCTGCCGGTGGCATTGCCGGCTCCCTTAACATCGGGTTTGTGAAGGGCTACGAAAAAACCTCCTTCTCCAATCTGATCCTGGATTTTCACAAGGACTATCCCCATGTGTTCATGTCCTTCACCCGCAACAATGCGGAGGAGCTGTACCGTGCGGCGGAAAGCCGGGATTTGGATATTGTGTTCACCATAGCCAACGGTCTGGGCACTCATGAGGAACTGGAGCGCCGCACCGTTCGGAGATATCCGCTGGTGGCGGTGGTGTATCCCGGCCACCCGCTGGCGGACCGTCCTTCCCTGAGATTGGAGGAGCTGCAGCATGAGCAGTTGCTGCTGATGGACGCCTCCTACCGGGAAACAGGCGGCAGAGGAGCGGGAATCAAGGATTTTCTCGCCAACCAGTCCATGCCCATGATCATCCAGCAATCGCGGGATGCGGAATCCATCCTCCTGATGGTTTCGGCCGATATGGGGGTGGCGCTGCTGCCTTCGTACACCATGAAATATCTGAACCAATCCAGGCATCTGCGCATTATTCCGCTTGAGGATGGAATAGAAATGGTGGAGATCGCCGCCGTCTGGAACAAAAGCAATCCCAACCCCGCGTTAGGCATGTTTCTGCGCAAAATGGCAAATGCCCAACAACAAAAAAGCTCTGGCGGATAACTGATCCGTCCGGAGCTTTTGTTGTCTAATTGGGGTCAAGGTGGGATTAGGGCTCAAACTGCAGCGCTTCTATTTCGGTACCGGCAGACAAGCCGGTAAGGGCATACCCGATCCACATCTCGATAAACCTGTCATCCACCGGCTCCCCTGTAATCAGAAGGCGGTAGAAGAGGGGGGCGAAGAGCAGATCGATGGCCAGCTCCGTATCCAGGTCCCGGCGCAGCTCTCCCCGGGCTATACCCTTCTCCAGAATCCCCTTGGAGATCAGCCGCCGCGGGTTAAAATAACGGCTGCGGTATTCCTCCGCAATCTTGGGGTCGAATTGCCCTTCGGCAATAAACTCCTTGATGGTTTTGCCTTCCCCGCTTGTAAGAAAATCCGCCAGATGCCGGACCTGCAGAATAAGATCCTGCCGGACGGAGCCGGTATCCGGCACCGTCAGCTTTGCTTCGGAGGCTTCGAAGAAGGCCTCAATCACAACAGCGGCTTTATTGGGCCACCATTTGTAGATGGTGGCTTTGCTGACGCCGGCCCGTTCGGATATCCCATCCACGGTTACAGCCTTAAATCCCTGCTCCTCCAGCAGCCGGCAGGCGGCGTCCAGAATGGCCTTACGTGTGCTTTCGCTTCTTGGGCGGCCAGGCTTTTTTTCCATAACAAATCCCCTTGTTCAGAATTTAAAAACGATACGTTTATTATATAAGGCCCAAAGTGGAATGAAAAGGGTTGACAAAACTAAACGGTACGTTTACTATTTAATTAATGAACGATACGTATAGTATTTAAATTGAATTGGAGGTCCTGAAGATGAAGAATCCCAACAACCGGCTCCATTCCTTATCCAATCCCCCGGCTATGACAGCGCGGCTGATGTTTATCCTAGCTGCTGCCTGTGGACTGATTGTGGCGAATCTGTATTATGCGCAGCCCTTGGTGGGCCCCATCAGCCAATCTGCAGGTATTTCGCCGGCTGCATCCGGGCTGATTGTCACGATGACCCAAATCGGGTATGTTATCGGCTTATTGTTTATCGTGCCTTTAAGCGATCTGCTGGAAAACCGCCGGCTCGTATCCATGGCCCTGGGGGTGGCTGCTGTCGGGCTGACAGGAGCTGCCCTGGCCAATGGAATGGCCATGTTTTTTGCGGCGGCGGTTCTTATTGGAGCAGGCTCAGTTGGCGCCCAGATCCTGGTGCCCTATGCCGCTTCGTTGGCTCCGGCGGACCAGCGCGGCCGGATTGTCGGCAATATTATGAGCGGTCTGCTCTTGGGTATTATGCTGGCCCGGCCTGCCGCCAGCCTTACTGCAGGCCTGTTGGGCTGGCGGGCGGTATTCCTTCTGTCCGCGGTGTTGATGGGGCTGCTGATTATGCTGCTGCTTCCCATGTTACCCAAGCGGATCCCCCAGAGCCGGGAGCGTTATCCGCAGATTCTACTGTCACTCTGGGATTTGCTTCGGACTAAACCTGTCCTGCGCAGAAGAGCCTTGTATCAGGCTTGTCTGTTTGGCAGCTTCAGTCTCTTCTGGACCGTGGTGCCCTTATGGCTGTCCGACCATTTCCACGCCTCCCAGAATGAAATCGCGGTTTTTGCCTTGGTTGGTGTTGCCGGCGCTATCGCCGCTCCCATTGCCGGGAGACTGGCCGACAAGGGCTGGACCCGGCGGCTGACCGGCCTTGCCATTGTCACCGCTGCCTTATCCTTTGCGCTGACTCACGCTTTTGCAGGCAACCGAATCCTGTCCGTCATTTTCTTCTGTGCAGCCGCTGTACTGCTGGACATGGCGGTTTCCGGCAACCTGGTGCTGGGCCAGCAGGCTATCTATGCCTTGGGAGATGAAATCCGCGGGCGAGTCAACGGATTGTTTATGGCGATTTTCTTTGCAGGGGGTGCCTTGGGCTCCGCCGTTGGCGGCTGGACTTACGCTCAGGGCGGCTGGATGCTGGCATCGTTTGCCGGTATATGTTTTCCTGTGTTGGCCTTCCTGTATTATCTGACGGAGCTGCCAAGGCCGTCACGCAGGTCCCGGATACTTCCCTCTGGGGAAATTTAACGGATCCGGCTCAGCGGTCAAATCCCTTCCCCGGGGCACAATGAATGGGGGAGGTGATAACGATGCCTGACGTAAAATGTGCCGTTTCCAACTGTGCATATTGGAACAAAGGGAACAAGTGCGGAGCCGACCTGATCATGATTGAAGTGGATCAGCACGCCAATGCCAAATTCGACACTGAATTTGCCGGTGAGTCCTTCGATACGGAACATCAGGACAATGCGCCCAATTCCAAAAACACCTGCTGCCACACCTTTAAGCCGAATTCTTAAGTGTCCGGGGGCTTTGGCCATTTTGTCCGGGTTGGCCGGAGGATGGAGGGAAGCCTTCTGTCAGAGAGGAGGCCCACTAGAGATGGAGATCGAGAAGGACTGGGAAAAGGAAGAAGCCAAACGGGTGGACGAACCCGAGTTCGTTGATGACGAAGAGGCATTCAGCGAATTCAGCGATGAGCTGGGGGTGGAAGGGAATATCGACGGGGTAAACCCGTCGTTAGGCTCTGTCCACAGGGATATTGAGGATTCATATATCGAGTTTAGCGGCGAATTGGGGCCGGGACAGGCGTTTTCCTCCGGGATGGCGCCGCGGGTGGGCCAATGGGCCGACAAGGAACGGATTCCGGCAGCCGATGCCGGAAACGAAAGGGACAAGGGCGGCAACCGGACTACAGCCTGGATTGCTATTGTCCTCGCCATCGGGTCCTTGCTGTTCTGGCCGGCTGTATTGGGACCGGCGGCAGTGGTAATGGGTGCAGTCGCCTACGCCTCGGGCAACAAATCCGTCGGCATATGGTCCGTGGCATTGGGCCTGCTTTCGGTTATTGCCTACTTTGTCCTGCTGCCGCGACTATATTAAGTGAGTTGCAAAGCCTCTCCGGGCATGATCCGGAGGGGCTTTTGCGTTGTGGGGTGTTTGGGCGGCAACGGCCAATAAGAAGGCAACGGCCAGTCAGCGGTAACGGCCAGTCAGCGGCAAACATGGGCAGACTGGATGGCGGTTGGCCAGCCGTAACAGCGGCAATAAGCAGCCGGACTTAGTGCTATTATCCGTCCCTTGTCCAGAAGCATTTTCTTACGGACCCACGATCCGTTATTTTCCGTATTTGTACCAAAACGGGATTTTCGCGGACTGAGGTTCCGTTATTACGCTCCATCCACCCTTAAAAAGCCCGTTTGACCCCATATAACGGATCCTCGGTCCGCATACCTGGAAATAGTCCTGTTTTATTGGAAATAGCGGAACCTGTGTCCGTTCGGGCAGTCGTCCCAGGTATAGCAGCTGCCTCATACCTCATCAAAACTTGCAATCGCTTTCCTAACTTTATCTTCGGTCAAGCTGATTATTCCATGCGTTGTGTAATCCGAACGTTCGTGTTTTATAGTAGTTAAAACCAACTGAAAAACCCTCATTTCACGAACATTTGAAACTTATTTGAATCCTAAAGTTTTGTATTGACATTATTTCTAACATAAAGCACAATGAAATTGAGAAAAACGATGGTCAAAACCGAACGAATGTTAAAATTGCTTTCATTGGTGATTTTTCAGGGGGAATCGGTTTTTGATGGAATAAGAGCGGCGAACCGGTGGAACCCGGATTATTCGTTCGTTTCTAACTACAAGGAGGAGAACCATGAAGAGAAAGAGTTTTCTGAAGCTTGGCCTGGCTGCGGCACTGAGCCTGACCACCATCCTTGCCGGCTGCGGCGACAAAAAAGACGAGGGCGCATCCAACGCTTCCACCGTAACACCTGCTACCGCCGCATCTGCAGTGGCATCCACCGGAATCAAGAATCCCCGGGTATCCTTTGTTTACATCGGGCCTCCCGGCGACGGCGGTTATACCTACCAGCATGACCAAGGCCGTCTGTATATGGAGAAGGAGCTGGGCATCAAGGCTAAGGCCGTAGAGAACGTACCGGAGAGCGCTGACGCCGAGCGGATCATCACCCAACTGGCTCAAGAATCCGATATCGTGTTCACCACCAGCTTTGGTTATATGGATTACACGCTGAACGTGGCCAAGAAATTCCCCAAGGTGAAATTCTTCCACTGCTCCGGCTACAAAACCTCTGATAACATGAGTACTTACTTCGGCAAGAACTATCAGGCCAGCTACCTGTCCGGCATCGCCGCAGGCAAAGCTACCAAGAAGAATGTCATCGGCTATGTCGGCGCATTCCCGATTCCCGAAGTGATCTATAACATCAACGCCTACACCCTGGGCGCCCAAAGCGTAAACCCGGCCGTGAAGGTTATGGTCGTATGGTCCAACACCTGGTATGATCCGGCTACCGAGAAACAAGCTGCCATCTCCCTTCTGGACAAGGGCGCTGACGTGCTGATGGCTTACCAGGATTCCCCGGCTACCATTCAGGCGGCCCAAGAGCGCGGCGCCTTCGCAGGCGGCAACGACTCCGATATGTCCCGTTTTGCTCCCGACGCTTACCTGACCAACCCTGTCTGGAACTGGGGCCCGTATTATGTGAAGGCTGTTAAATCCGTAATCGACGGCACCTTCAAGTCCGAGCAATACTCCGGCGACATGAAGGACAACACCGTAGCGCTGGCTCCCTTCGGCAACAAGGTTCCCGACGAAACCAAGAAGCTGATCGCCGACAAGCAAAAGGCGATTGTTGACGGCACCCTGGACGTATTCACCGGCCCGATCCTAGACCAATCCGGCGCCACCAAGGTAGCGGAAGGCAAGAAGCTGACTTTGGATGAAGTGCTTGGCATGAACTGGTTTGTAAAAGGTGTAGACGGCTCTATTCCGAAGTGATAAAATTTGTGTGATTTTTAGGAAAAACATGATGGGGAGGGCTCCAGCCGGAGTCTTCCCCATGTGTATGAACTTTCGAGGGGGCCAAATTCGGTATGCTGGACCAGGCAGTCGAGATGAAACGGATAGTAAAACGGTTCGGTTCGGTGCTCGCAAACGATCAAGTCGATTTTTCGGCATCTGTCGGTGAAATCCATGCGCTTCTGGGCGAGAATGGCGCCGGCAAAAGCACGATGATGAGTATGCTGTCAGGAGTTTACCGCGCTGATGAGGGCGACATTATCATTCGCGGGAAGCCGGTGAAAATCCGCTCCCCCAAGGATGCAGCCGCATTGGGTGTGGGGATGGTGTTCCAGAATTTCAGGCTTGTCCACACGCTGACAGCGGCGGAGAACATCGTGCTTGGCGAAAAGGCGTCTTTTTGGCGCGGCACGAAATGGATGAAGGCCAAATGCAAGGAGATTGAAGAGCTGGCGGAGCACTTCGGGCTGGCGTTTCCCGTTGACCGTCCCATCTGGCAGCTGTCCGTAGGCGAGCAGCAGCGGGTGGAGATTGTGAAGACCCTGTACCGTGGGGCCAATATTATCATATTGGATGAACCCACCTCTGTATTGACCCCCGGAGAAGCAGAGCAATTGTTTGCTACTCTGATTCGTATGAAAGAGGAAGGCAAAACCGTCATTATCACCACGCATAAAATGAAGGAAGTGCTGGCCGTATCCGACCGGATTTCCGTTATGCGCAAAGGCAAGATGATTGCCACCTTGAATACGGCGGATACCAACGAGCGGGAGCTGGCCCAGCTTATGGTGGGCCGGGAGGTCACCATTACACGGCAGGCACGTACACCCACCAAGGGAAAACGTCTGCTTGAGGTGAAAAATCTGAACGTATTCGCCGAACATGGGCGTAAGGCTCTGGATCACCTGTCTCTTCATGTCCGTGAAGGGGAGATAGTCGGCATCGCCGGCGTTGCGGGCAACGGCCAGAAGGAGCTGGCTGAGGTGCTCACCGGCCTGCATCCGTGGCGGGACGGCGAAATTAACTTTGACGGCAAACGTGTGAAAAGTGCTTCCGTCCGGGGAGCCATCGATGCAGGAATTGCCCACGTTCCGGAGAACCGGATGAAAAGCGGTCTTGCCGGCCGTTTGGGGTCCGTGGACAATCTGCTGTTTAAGTCGTACCGTTCGCCGGAGCATTCCATATTCGGTATGCTCCGCTCTGTGAAAAACCGCATTTGGTCCCAGTCCCTGGTGGAGGACTTCGACGTGAAGACCGCCTCCTTGGACGCACCTGTCCAGCAGCTGTCCGGCGGCAACCAGCAAAAGCTGCTGTTCGCCCGTGAGATTAGCCACCGCCCGAAGCTGATGGTTGCCGTTCATCCAACACAAGGTCTGGACGTCGGCGCCACGGAAGGTGTGCATAAGCTTCTTATGGATCTGCGGCAGTCCGGCAGCGGTGTGCTGTTGATTTCTGAGGATCTGGATGAACTCCTGCAGCTGTCCGACCGGATTCTGGTGATCTACAACGGCCAGATTATCGGGGAGCAGACCTTCGAGGAAGCCAACCGGGAGCAAATCGGGATGCTGATGGCCGGTATCAAACACGAGAAAGGGGCTGCCGTATGAGCCGGCAAGGCATCGCCTCCACCGCACCGGTGAAGGAAAAGAAAGGTTTTTCATATCGGTTCCAACTGGATATGTCCATTATTAAGACCCCGTGGTGGGCTCCCGTGGTTTCCATTATTCTGGCCTTGGCGGCCTGCGCCGTGTTCATTGCGGCCAACGGGATGAACCCGCTCACCGTCTACGCCAAAATGTTCGACGGCGCCTTCGGCTCCAGCTACGGTTTTACAGAAACGCTGGTCAAGGCGATTCCGCTTCTGCTATGCGGCTTGGGCATTGCCGTAGCCTACCGGATTTCCGTCTGGAACATCGGGGCGGAGGGACAGTTTGTAGCCGGCGCTATGGCAGCAACGGCCATTACTATCTACATGCCCGGTTTGCCCGGTTATGTAGCCATCCCGGTGATGGTGATCGCCAGTATTGCGGCCGGCGGTGTTTGGGGCCTGTTGACGGCGCTGCCCAAGGTTTATTTTCAGGTTAATGAATTAATTACTTCATTAATGTTGAACTACGTAGCCTTGCTGGCAATGGATTATGTGGTCTTCGGTCCTTGGAAGGACCCCAAGGGGTTTAACTTCCCCGGCTCTCCTGTATTTTCGGGAGCCCAATCCCTGCCGGTGCTGGGCACTACGCGCCTGCATTTCGGCCTGATTTTCGGACTTATTGCGGTACTGGTTTATTTCCTGATGGTCAAATACACCAAGTGGGGCTACGAGCTCCGCCTGATCGGCGCCAATCCCAACGCTGCCAAATATGCGGGTATCCATATTAAACGCCATATTCTGATCGTGATGCTGATTAGCGGCGGTCTTGCAGGCCTTGCCGGCATGTCCGAGGTTTCCGGCGTCACCCACAAGCTGATGCAGGGGATTTCTCCAGGTTACGGTTATACGGCTATTATTGTGGCTTGGCTGGCGAAGCTGAATCCCCTGGGCATCGTGGTTTCGTCCGTGATGTTCGGCGCTCTTATCGTGGGTGGTTACAGCGTGCAGACCATCGGGCTGCCCTCATCCATTTCGGATATGCTGCAAGGGGCGATTCTGTTTTTCCTGATCGCCGGCGATATGCTGGTCCGGTTCCGCTTGCGGAAGAACTAAGGAGGAGAAAACAAGCATATGAACGATTTCAACCTGTACAGCTTCTCCGTTCAACTGCTGGTGGCGGCAGTTTCCGCCGGCACTCCGCTTCTGCTGGCCACATTGGGCGGCATTCTGAATGAACGGGCGGGCATTATCCAGCTTGGCGCCGAGGGCATTATGCTCATGGGCGCTGTGGTCACCTGTCTGGTGTACATCCGCACCGGCAGCCTGGCTTTGACTCTTATCTCGGCCGTAGCGGTAACGGCGCTGCTGGGTGTGCTGCATGCTTTCCTGACAGTAACCCTGAGGGCCAATCACGCCATGACCGGCTTGGCCATGACCCTGTTTGGCAGCGGGCTCAGTGCTTATCTGGGCAAATCCATCAGCGGTCAGCCCTTGCCCGGCAAAGCTCCGTTAGTGGAGCTTCCGTTCCTGAAGCCGATCCCGTTGATTGGCGAGCTGTTCTCCCGGATGGATGTACTCACCTGGTTCAGTATTTTCCTGGTGATTGTGCTGCATCTCTTGATCCATTACACCTCTTTTGGTCTTCATCTCAAAGCCATCGGCGACAGCCCTGCTACAGCGGATGTTATGGGCATCCGGGTGCAGCTGTCCCGGTATCTCTATGTAATCAGCGGCACAGCATTGATTGGTTTGGCCGGAGCGGACCTGATTCTGGCCTATACCCCCAGCTGGACGGAGGGGATGACCTCAGGCAAGGGCTGGATTGCCGTAGCGCTGATTATCTTCGCCAGATGGAATCCGCTGCGGGCCCTGTTCTGCGCATATCTCTTCGGCGCCCTGGACTCCCTTGGCTTCCGGATTCAGCTGACAGGCAGCACGATTCCGGTTTATTTTCTCAAAATGATTCCTTATGTGGTCACCATCCTGGTGCTGATGTACCTGGGCTGGCGCAACCGCAATAAACCCTCCGGCACACCGGAGGCGCTGGGTGTCCCGTATGTCCGGGAGCAGCGGTTTTAAAGGCAAACACGGAACAGACCCGGCTGTTTTTGTTCAGCGGGTCTGTTTTTTTGCTTCCGGAGCCGAAGGAGATAGGAAACAGCTGTGCTGCTGCCAGATGATGAAATGTGGAATGTAAGCGGCAAACAATGTCTGCTATAAACGACAAAAGGGCTGATTGCAGGAAATAACGACATAATTTGTCTGCTAATGCTCCCATTTTAGTGAAAAAAGCAGGGAATGGGGCGGTTAACAGACATTTTATGTCGGTATTCAGCCCGATGAGGCCCATTGTACAAAATAGCAGACATTTGTTGTCCGTTATTATTTGGCCCGTGTTTTGAACATGGCATACAGCTGCAGGCCGGCCAGAACGGCGGTATCCGTCAGGGAAGCGGCGAAGGCCAGCGCCAGCCAGTTTTCATTCTCCAGCAGGTAATACATCATGATGTGCCCGGCCAACAGGATGAGGAAGGCCACCAGCAAATTGATTTGGGTCAGGAATTTTAGCAGTTTTTCCAGCATAAGCTGCTCCTTTATATGCTTTTGGACTTATTTGGCAATAGTCTGCCCTAAGCCTATAGACCTGATTCATGCAAATTCGCTATATTTCCAGTAGATTAGACAACCCAAACAAGGTACAATATGGAGTGGAAGGCGTAACTTTACAACCGGGGAGCGATAGTCATGTCCATTGATCCATCTGTGCTCAAACAGCTGCTGTCTCTGCAGATGCTCCAGAGTACGGATACACTGACTGGCGGGAGCCAAACAAACGGAACGGGAACGGATTTTTCCGAGCTGCTCCAGCTATTGGTGGGTGATTCTGCTGCGGAATCCTCCAGACATAAGGTGATTCCCGCCGCGGAGCTGCTGGCCAGAGGAAAATGGAGCTCCGCTTACCTGGGCAATGCAGCCCTAAGCGCATCGGTACCCGGCAAATCGGCACCCTCCGATTATGAACAGCCGATCCAAGCGGCAAGCCGGCGTCACGGTGTGGAGTCCAGCCTGGTGAAGGCGGTTATCGAGGCGGAGTCGGGATATGACAGCAATGCCGTGTCCAAGGCGGGAGCCAAGGGCCTGATGCAGCTGATGGACGCCACCGGCCAGGGGCTGGGGGTCAGCAATCCCTTCGATGCGGTTCAGAATATTGAAGGCGGCACACGCTTCTTATCCAACCTGCTGCGCAAGTATGACGGCAACGAGGCTGTGGCATTGGCCGCGTATAACGCTGGTCCGGGCAGGGTGGACAGGCTGGGCATAAAGAACGATGCGGACCTGTATGCCAAGCTGGGGCAATTGCCCAAGGAAACCCAAGCTTACGTATCCAAGGTGCTGGGTTATAAAGCGCAATACGAAGCATAACAGCCAGGGGTCCTCATATTGGGGCTGGTATTTTGGGACGGGCTGTACTACCATAGAACGTACACGGGAAAAGATCGAGATAACCGGTCTTTTTTCTTTTTGTATAGAAAAAGGAGAACCGAGACGTATGCTTTATCTGGATTATTGCGCTACGACACCGCTGCGGCCGGAGGTAACCGCGGCCGTGACGCAGTGTATGAATGTATATTACGGCAATCCCAGCTCCCTTCACCGGCTTGGAGTGGAGGCAGAGAAGCTGCTGATCCGCGCCAGGGAGGTGCTGTCCGGCACCCTTTTGGCTAAACCCCAGGAAATTCTGTTTACCTCCGGAGGGACGGAGAGCAACAACATGGCGGTGAAAGGGGCGGCAATGGCCTTTCGCTCCCGGGGCAATCACCTGATCACCACCACTATCGAGCATCCTTCCGTGTACGAGGCCTTCCGGCAGCTGGAGCAGGAGGGTTTCCGGGTGACCTATCTGCCGGTGGATGCCACCGGAGCGGTGCGGGTGGAGGATTTGGCAGCAGCCATAAGGAAGGATACGATCCTGGTCAGCATCATGGCGGTCAACAACGAAACGGGCCGCATTCAACCGGTTGAGGAGGCGGGACAGCTGCTGAAGCAGTATCCCCGTATTGTGTTCCATGTGGATGCGGTGCAGGCTTTCGGCAAACTGCCGGTGTCTCCAGCCAAGTGGAATGCCGATCTGGTCAGTTTTTCCGCACATAAATTCCGCGGCCCCAAGGGAATTGGGATGCTGTACAAGCGGGAGGGGCTGCAGCTGTATCCGCTTCTGGCCGGAGGAGGGCAGGAGCAGGGGCTGCGTTCAGGCACCGAGAATGTGCCCCTGATTGTAGGCATGGCCAAGGCCGCCCGTCTGGCGGTGGAGGGCCTGGCTGCTAAAACAGCACATATGTATGCCTTGCGGGAAAGCTTGGTGGGACGGCTGTCCCAGATGGACGGCGTTGTGGTTCATGGCTCCCCGCGGATGGGGGAGATGGCGCCCCATGTGGTTCAATTCTCCTGCCCCGGCTACAGACCCGAAACCTTGGTGCACAGCCTGGAGGAGAAGGAGATTTATATTTCCACCCGTTCCGCGTGTTCGTCGGGCGACAACCGCCCCAGCCGGGTGCTCTCGGCTATGGGCATCCCGGAGGCCGAAGCTGCCGCAGGCTTGCGCATCAGCTTTTCGGAAAATGAGACTAAAGAAGATCTGGAGCGGGCTGCCGATGAGCTGGAGCGCGTATTGCGCAAGCTGGCCCCCTCATCCGGACTTAGCTAATATGTGACGAAAAGCGCTTAGGAGGAAACATACGATGAACCCCAACACAGTCATAGTCCGACTGGGCGAGCTTACCCTGAAGGGCCGCAACCGGCACCGTTTCGAAAAACGGGTGCTGCAGCAGCTGCAGCCCTTGCGGGAGCAATATCCCAATACAGGAATATCCCTGGAATTTGGACGTATTCATATTGATCTGCAGGAAACGCCGTATGAGGCGGCGGCAGAGGTGCTGGACAAGATTTTTGGGCTGGCTTCTTACAGCCCTGCCCATAGGGTCAGCCTGGAATTGGAAGATATCCGGGAGAAGGCGCTTGAGCTGATGCGGGAGCTGGAGTCTCCGGAAGGGAAGCGCACCTTTAAGGTAGCGGCCAAACGCTCCAACAAAAAGTATCCCCATGATTCCATGGCGCTGATGCAGCTGGTGGGCGGGCATATTCTGCGCCACACCCAAGGCTGGCTGGTGGATGTGCATCATCCGGAGGTGACGCTGTGGGTGGATATCCGTGACAAGGAGGCTTTTGTGTTTACGGATATTGTGCCGGGAAGCGGCGGGTATCCGCTGGGCACCAACGGGAAGGGGATGCTGCTTTTATCCGGAGGGATTGACAGTCCGGTTGCGGGCTGGCTGTCCATGCGGATGGGACTGGAGATTGAAGCCGTCCATTTCCACAGCTATCCCTACACCAGTGAACGCGCCAAACGGAAGGTGGAGGACCTGGCCCGGGAACTGGCAAGGTATTCGGGTACACTTAAGCTGCATATGGTGCCGTTTACGGACATTCAGGTGAAGCTGAAGGAGCAGGGGCGCGAAAATCTGCTGGTGATTTGTATGAAGCGGGCCATGCTGCGGATTGCAGAGCAGTTGGCGGAGCGGCGGTCCGCCAAAGCGTTGATTACCGGGGAGAGCCTGGGCCAAGTAGCCAGCCAAACCCTGGCCAGTCTGGACGTTATCGGCCGAGCGGCGCAGATTCCGGTGCTGCGGCCGCTGATTACCATGGATAAGGGGGAAATTGTGAAGGTTTCGGAGAAAATCGGCACCTTCCCCATCTCCATCCAGCCGTATGAGGATTGCTGTACTCTCTTCCTGCCCAAATCTCCCTCTACAAACCCGAGCATCCGGACGGTGGAAAAGGTGGAGGCGATGATTCCGGGGCTGGATGAGCTGATCCGGCTTGCGGTGGAAGGCACGGAAACACAGGTAATCGAGGCGGGCCAATCCGCCCGTGAGCTGGACGAGTTGTTTTAGGTAATAGAGGATTCCAGGGGGGCCCGCCGACTTGGGGCGTAAACGAGTAAAGGTGGAACCCGCGCCCTCCGCGCTCTAACGGAACTTAGAGACGCTTACAGGCTAAAATCCAGCGGCTTCGTGCGTTAAAGGAACTCAGAGACACTTAGCCGCGTAAACTGGACCAATTTGGGCGCAAATTGTGCTCTAAGGGTCGCTGAGTTCCGTTAGAATTCAAACTGGCCAATTTACGGCCGCTAAGGGCTTCTGAGTTCCGTTAGCGCTTCGGCGTACTTTGGGAGGCAGGAACCAGCCGCTGCCATCATCGCCAAAAACAAACCCCCTCCGTTGGACTAACATCCAACGAAGGGGGCTTTGCTATGCGGGTTGAGCTGCCGCCTATCTGTCCGCCTTATTCCAAACGAATGGTAATCTCACCGGCCAAGGCGCCGGCGGGAATACATACGCTTTGCGCATCCGGCCCGGCTTCAACACCGGTACCTTCCACAGCAGACACCGCTCCCATACTATACAGTGAAATCCGGAAGGGGGCGCCGGTTCCTTCATAACGGACCCGCAGCGCCTGCTGCTCCCTCTCTGCCAAAACGGACAGGGCAACGGCTCCTTTGGTGTCCCGAACCTGCACCTTCGTATGCTGGCCGTCCTCCAACGCGTACAGCCGGAGGTCGGCGTCTTCCGCATACGTATAGTCCGGCCGGTGGTCCACGGCCCCCACAGCCAAGAAGGAATTGGGCCGTACCCAAAGCGGCAGACTTAAGAAACCATGGTTTTCCCTGATCCAGCGGCCGCCTTCTTCCGTTTCGCCGGTTAACAGCCGGGTCCACCTCCCGCGGGGCAGATAATAATCCACATCTCCTTGTTCACTGAACACCGGGGCCACCAGCAGACTGCCGCCTAACATGTACTGCCGGTCCAGATACAGACAGGCCGGATCCTCCGGGAACTCCAGCACCATCGCCCGCATCACCGGCAGTCCCAGCTCATGCGCTTGGGCAGCGGCGTCGTAGAGATAGGGCATCAGGCTGCACTTGAGCTTGGTGAAAAAGCGGGCCGTATCCACCGACTCCTCATCATACGCCCATGGCACCCGGTAGGAATGGCTGCCGTGCAGGCGGCTGTGGCTGGAGAGCAGTCCGAAGGCCAGCCAACGCTTGAACACATGGGCCGGGGCGGTGTTCTCAAAGCCGCCGATGTCGTGGCTCCAGAAGCCGAAGCCGGAGAGGCCCAGGGACAGGCCGCCCCGAAGGCTTTCGGCCATGGCCCCGTAGTCGGCGTAGCAGTCCCCGCCCCAGTGGACGGGAAACTGCTGGCAGCCCACCGTGGCGGAACGGGCGAATACCGCGGCTTCTCCCGGTCCCAGCAGCTCCTCCAGTACATTGAAAACAGTCCGGTTATATAAGAAGGTATAATAATTATGCATCAGAACCGGATCAGAACCGTCCGCATACGCCACATCCACCGGGATCCGTTCGCCGAAGTCGGTTTTGAAGGCGTCCACACCCATCTCCACCAGCTCCCTGAGGTATCCCGCATACCACCGGCAGGCCTCAGGATTGGTGAAATCCACCAAAGCCATTCCCGGCTGCCATTGATCCCCCTGCCATACATCGCCGTTAGCCCGGTGCAGGAGATACCCCTTTTCCTTCCCCTCGGCAAACAAAGGAGAGCGCTGGGCGATATATGGATTAATCCACACGCAAATCTTCAAGCCCTTTTCCTTCAGCCGCGCCAGCATTCCCGCCGGATCGGGAAATACCCGCCTATCCCACCGGAAGTCCGTCCAATGGAACTCCTTCATCCAGAAGCAGTCAAAATGGAACACATGGAGGGGAATATCCCGCTCCTTCATGCCGTCCACAAAGGAAGTCACAGTCTCCTCATCGTATTGGGTCGTGAAGGAGGTGGACAGCCACAAGCCGAAGGTCCAGGCGGGGGGCAATGCGGGTTTGCCTGTCAGCTCCGTATACCGGCCTAGAACATCTTTCATCGTGGGGCCGGCAAGAATGTAATATTCCAAGGTTTCGCCGGGAACGCTGAACTGGGCTTTTTTCACCTTTTCCGAGGCCAGCTCGAAGGACACCCGTCCCGGATGGTTGACCAAAACTCCGTATCCTTTACTGCTGATGTAGAAAGGAATGTTCTTGTACGCTTGCTCGGTGCTGGTGCCGCCGTCGGCGTTCCAGATATCCACGGTTTGCCCGTTTTTGACAAAAGGGGTAAACCGCTCCCCCAAGCCATACAGGCATTCCCCGATGTCCAGTTCCAGCTCCTCCCGAACGTAAGCGGTATCATCTGCGTCACGGATGTAAGCCATGGATTTGGAGGCGCTTCCAGTCAAAAGGCGGTTTTGCTCAAAAAACTCCACCCGCCAGTCCTCGCCGGAGCTGATCCGGACCGACAAGTGGCCGCTCCGCAGAATTGCCCCGCCGTCCGTCTCCTCTACAGAGAGGTGTTCATGCCCCGGAACGGAAAAAAGGGAGAAGGCGGGTCCCCGCTCCACTTCTCCCATATGGTGCATAAGCCGGATTCCGATCACCCCAGGTAGAGGGGAAAAAACGCGAACGGTCAGCAGCATGGTGTCCAGCATACTTCCTCTTCCGTGCAAAGGCCGCGGCGCAGCATATGCTGTCAGCCCTTCAGGATCAAGCTCAATTTCGTGGGGTTGTACGGCCCCCATAACGGTAAATCCCTTGCGAATCATCCAATTGCCATCGGTAAACTTCATTGCGGCATCACCTGATCCTCTCTTATGTACAAAAACCGGCTGTCCGGGACTCCGATTCCATAAGCAGCGCTGATTTGACGGGCAAAGCCCCCAATCAAGAGAGAGGCTTTGCCGTCAACAGCGGATCCTATTCTTCGCAGTTCCTTAGTTCAGCCGGCTTCTTTTAAACACTTTCAGAATCTCCGCTACGATCATAGGCAGCAGGCTCAAGCCGGCAACGATCAGCCAATCGGTGATACCCAGCGCATGGACGTTGAATATCCGGGCGATAGGGGCGATGGAGATGATGCAGACCTGCAGCACAACGCCGAACAGGAAGGAGTACACCAGCTTCATGTTGGAGCCGAAGCCCAGCTTAAAGATGGATTCCGTGTCCGAACGCAGGTTGAAGGAATGGACCAGCTGGGAGAAGCTCAATACGCCGAAGGCCAAGGTCTGGGCATGGCGCAGGGCATCCTCCGAATAACCCTCGGGCATCAGCGGGAAGAAGCCCGTGTGGTCCGTGTACATTTTCATCCCGATAATAAACGCCGCAAGTGTCGCAATCCCGATAATCGCTCCGTACAGCATAATGTATCCGATTTTGCCGTGGAACAGGCTTTCCTTGGCGGAGCGGGGCTTTTCCTTCATAACGGCCGGATCCTTCGGGTCCATCCCCAAAGACAGGGCAGGCAGAGTATCGGTCACCAGGTTGACCCACAGAATGTGGATCGGGCGCAGAGGTGTCGCCCATCCGAAGAGAATCGCCAGGAACAACGCCACTATTTCCCCCAGATTACAGGACAGCAGGAATAAAATGGACTTCTTTATATTTCGATAAATGTTCCGTCCTTCCTCCACAGCTTTGACAATGGACGAAAAATTATCGTCAGTGAGCACCATATCGGCAGCGCCCTTCGCTACATCCGTTCCGGTAATGCCCATGGCTACCCCGATATCCGCCTGCTTGAGGGAAGGGGCGTCATTTACGCCGTCCCCGGTCATGGAGACAATATTGCCTCTTTGCCGCAGCGCGCTGACAATCTTCACCTTGTGCTCTGGGGAAACCCGGGCAAATACGCGCAGGTTATCTATCCGGCTGGACAGCTCCTGTTCGGAGATTTGGTCCAGCTCCACGCCTGACATGACCTCATCCTTGGACGAAGCGATGCCCAGCTCGCTGGCGATGGCGTAGGCGGTATCCTTATGGTCGCCGGTGATCATGACGGTTTTGACACCGGCCTTTTTGCAAACGGCGATGGAGTCGGCTACCTCTGTCCGCGGTGGATCAATCATCCCCACAAGACCGACGAAGATCAGCTCCTGTTCCATTTCATCAACGGGAATATGGCGGTCCGGCACGGGACGATAGGCAGCTCCCAATACCCGCAGGGCTTTGTCGGACATGCTCTGCGCCGCATCCATGATCGCCTTCCGGTCCGCATCGGTCATCGGCTCCACATTCCCGTTGCGGTGGATTCCGGTGGAGATGGTGAGCAGATTGTCGATGGCACCTTTGGTGTGGATGCGGAATTCCCCGTTATACATGTTCAGCGTTGACATCAGCTTCCGGTCGGAGTCGAAGGGGAGTTCGTTTACCCGGCGGTGCTCCTCATCCAGTGATTTTTTGTCCAGGTTAACTTGATCTCCCGCTACCAGCAGCGCGATTTCCGTAGGGTCTCCCGTTTTGGAGCCGGCCGTATATGTAGCGTCATTACAAAGCACCAAAGCCTCCAGCAGTATCCGGTGGGAATCGGTGGCGGTGGAAAGCTGGTCCAGCTTGGCCGATTGGCCGTCCGCATAAAACTCGGTTACTGTCATCTTGTTCTGCGTCAATGTACCGGTTTTGTCTGAGCAAATGATATTTACGGAGCCAAGGGCCTCAACGGCAGGCAGCTTCCGGATAATAACGTTTTGCTTGATCATACGCTGTACGCCGATGGCCAATACGATAGACACGATGGCAATCATGCCTTCGGGGATGGCGGCCACAGCCAAGCTGATGGCGGTCATGAACATTTCCAGAAGCTCACGGCCTTGGAGCAGACCGATACCGAACATGATGACGCAGATGCCGATGGCGGCAATCCCCAGGTATTTGCCCACTTGGGCCAAATTCTTCTGAAGGGGAGTTGTGTCCTCGTCAGCCTGCTCCAGCAAAGTGGCAATTTTGCCGATTTGGGAATCCATGCCTGTGGCGACGGCAACCCCTTCGCCGCGGCCGTACGTCACCAGAGTGGACATAAAGGCCATATTCTTCTGATCGCCCAAAGGCAGGTCGGCAGGGTTGGCGGTTTCCGGAGCAAAGTCCGCCTGTTTGTCTACAGGGACCGATTCACCGGTCAGAGCGGATTCCTCGATTTGCAAGTTGGCGGATTCCGTAAGCCTGAGGTCGCAGGGAATATAACGTCCCGCGTCCAGAATAATCAGGTCGCCGGGCACTACATCCTCGGAAGGGATTTCCTTCAGCTCGCCGCCCCGCCTGACCACCGCCCGGGGAGTGGACATCTGCTTCAGGGCTTCCAGAGCATGCTCCGCTTTGGATTCCTGAACGACGCCCACCACTGCGTTCAGCACCACGACCAGGAAAATAATCAGGGCATCCGCAATTTCCCCCACAATGCCTGAAATAAGCGCGGCGCCAATGAGCACATAAACCAAAACATCGTTAATTTGGGCAAAAATCCGCTGCAGCAGGGATTTCTGCTTTTTACCGGCCAACCGGTTAGGGCCGTGTTCCGCGAGCCGTTTTGCCGCTTCCTCATCGCTTAAGCCCTGCTGAGGATTCACCCGCAGCTCCTCCAACGTTTTCTCCTTCGTTTTCATGTACCAGATTGTAAACACCACCCTTATTCAGATTCACTTTTTCATCTGACTGGCATCTTTTCAAATACCCGAATTTCAGGTTTTTGAAGCATTTGCCAAATCCTTGTTGGACATTACGGTTCATGGGCTTGTCCGGTTTCGGTAATTTGCCGGTGGGGACAAACTTCAGTCATGTCCCGCATATGCTTAATCATAGGGTTACATCATACGGAGTGGACATTTTCTTTTGGAAAAGGGGGACAAGAATACATGCTGGAATGGATGCTGCTTTTTATCCAAATCATGATTATCAACCTGGTGTTATCCGGCGACAACGCGGTGGTCATCGCTATGGCCAGCCGGAAGCTGCCTCATGAGCAGCAGAAAAGAGCAATTTGGTGGGGCGCCTTCGGTGCCATTGCCCTGCGGCTCTTGTTGACCGCGGTTGCCGTCGTATTGCTGCAGATCGCCTACATTCAGGCCATCGGGTCCCTGTTATTGCTGTACATCGCCATCAAGCTGCTGATCGATGAGGAAAAGGACCACCGGGTGAAGGAAGCGTCCACCTTGGGCAATGCCATCCGGACGATTATTGCGGCCGACTTCATTATGAGCCTGGACAATGTGCTGGCCATCGCGGCCAGAGCCGATAACAATTATTCGGTTATTCTGCTCGGCGTCGGCCTTAGTGTGCCCATCATTATCTGGGGTAGTACATTGGTGATGAAACTCCTTCACCGTTTCCCGGTGCTGGTTTATCTGGGCGCAGGAATTCTGGGTTATACGGCAGGGGAGATGATGGTGAAGGACCCGAAAATGATGGAGCTAATGAACAGCCATCTGTGGCACAGCAGCATGCCTTGGGCGACGGCAGGGATTGTGCTGGGGGCGGGATTGTTGAAGAAGCTGCTGGAGCCGGGGGCCGGCAGGACGGCATAGAGGAAACCTTAACAAAATCTCAATCTTCCCTTTACATTGCAATAACCTATTTCACTATCCCGTTAATCTCCCATTTACACTCCCCGATTATGATGATTAGAGCGTACAACATCAAGAATTGCTCAGGTGTTCATATGAAACCAGATAAGGGAGAGATCAAATTGAACAAGTATGCAAAAATCATCATAACCGGCGGGTTGGCCCTGTCCTTGCTGCCGGCAGCTGCTGTGGAGCAAAAAGTTACAGCTGCGGAAGCAGCTCCCGCCTCCAAGAATCTCATCGTCCTGATCGGTGACGGCATGGGTCCCGCCCAAGTAACCGCCGGACGCGATTACCTCAAGTACATAAAGAACATCAACCACCTGGAGCTGGACAGCTATTATGTAGGACAAGCCACAACATTCGCCGACAGGGGAGAAGACGGAGGCGTTGTAGTATCAGGTATCGTAACGGATTCGGCTTCTGCAGGCACTGCATTCGCTACCGGGCACAAAACCTACAATGCCGGGATCAGTGTATCCAATGAAGATATTTCCTTGCCGTTTGCCTCTGTGCTGGAAGCGGCGGAAGCCGCAGGCAAGGTGACCGGCCTTGTGACCACAGCGCGGATTACCCATGCTACTCCCGCTGTTTATGGGTCCCACGTACGCAGCCGCGATAATGAATCCGCCATTGCCAGCCAATATCTGGACAGCGGCATTGACGTGCTGTTCGGCGGAGGCAAACAATTCTTTACGACTACTGCCGAAAAGGGCAAACGCACCGACAAAAACATCATCGGCGATTTCCAAACCAAGGGATATGAGGTCGCCTATGACGCCGCCGGACTTGCTTCCATTAAAAGCAGCAAGGCGCTGGGATTGTTCAACAGCTCCCATGTGGCCTACACGCCGGACCGGGACGAAACAGTGCCGAGCCTGGCCCAAATGACCGGGAAGGCGCTGGACATTCTGTCCAAGGATACGAACGGTTTTGCCATTATGATCGAGGGCGGCCGGATTGACCATGCCTCCCACGCCAACGATTTCTCCACCACCATCGACGAAGTGCTGGATTTTGACGCAGCCGTGAAGGTTGCCATGGATTTTGCCAAGAAGGACGGCAACACCTCTGTGGTGATTACAGCTGACCATGAAACCGGCGGTCTGTCTCTGGCCCGCGATAATATTTATGAGAGTAACTATGATCTCTGGGACAAGCAAAAGCACTCCTCCGAGTCCATTGCCGCTGTGCTGAAGGCTGCCAAAACACCCGAAGAAATCAAGCAAATCGTTCAAGGCAATACTTGGATTACCGATCTGACCGATGAAGAAATTACACAAATCATGGCTGGTGACGGCTCCTCCTACGGCCGCGAAGGCAGCTACAATGCGGTTATCGCCAAACGCCTCCTGATCGGCTGGACCGGTCACGGCCACTCCGGTGTGGACGTTGGTGTATGGGCATACGGTCCGATCGCAGATCTGGTGAAGGGTCAAGTGGATAATACCGACATTGCCAAAAGCTCCGCCAAGGTTCTCGGTGTGGATCTGGACGCTGCCACGGCCAAACTTCAAGCCAAGACTATCTATCCCAAGTTCAAAATCAACCGCAACAAGGAAGTGCTGTACCCTGCCAAGGCGCTGGCCGAAAAAATGGGCATCACCGTTGCCTATGACGATGCTTCCCGTGCAGTGAAGCTGACCGGTTCCGCAGGTGAGTATTCAGTGAACGTGGATTCCCTGGCCGTGAGCTGGAACGGCGCCGCCGACTCCATCACTGCTGAGAACGACTATGGCAAGCTGTATCTGCCCCTCTCCGCCTTCAGCAAGCTGACCGGCAAGAGTCTCGTGTGGGATTCCCTTTCCGAGCGGATTCTGCTGCCGTAATATGAAGAAAGCGATGATCGAGCTTCACGGGGTCCGCAAGGACTTTGTCGTTTCGGACAGGCGGCTTCCCATCCTCCACATTCCGCAATGGAACGTGGAGGCCGGGGGCCGCCTGGCCTTGCTGGGGCCCAGCGGAAGCGGAAAAAGCACCGTGCTGCATTTGCTCAGCGGAATCCTTAGGGCGGACCGCGGCGAGCTGCGTGTGGCGGACACGCCTCTCCATGAGCTGAATGAAGCGGAGCGGGACCGTTTCCGGCTGCGCCATGTGGGTTATATCATGCAGGACTTTCATTTAATCGGTTCTTTGACCGCTGCGGAAAATGTGGAGCTGATGCTGCCGCCCGGAAAACGGGGGGAGCGGCGGAAGCTGCTGCGGGATTGGTTCGGCCGGGTGGGTCTGGCCGACCGGATGGACCATCTGCCCGGACAGCTCTCCCGCGGCCAGCAGCAGCGGACGGCCATCGTCCGGGCGCTGATCGGTGAGCCGCCCCTGGTGCTGGCGGATGAACCTACCGGGAGCCTGGACTTTGAGTCTGCGGAGCTGGTGATGCGCCTGCTCTTGGAGCTTTGCGCCGATCAGGGAAGCACCTTGGTGGCGGTTACCCATGATCTTCATCTGGCGCAGCTGTTTCCGGAACGGATCGGCATCGGAGCGATCAACACGGTATTGGCAGCCCATTCCTCGGCGCGGCAGGAGGATCCGCCGCTGCGGAAGGAGGCGCTTGAAGCATGAATCTGTTCCAATTGGTATGGCGCAATGTGCTGCACCGCCGGACGTTATCGGTGTTGACGGCTGCGGCGGTGGCAGTAACGGTGGCACTGACGGTATTTCTCCTGCTCCTGCGGGACGGGGTGGAGCAGGGAGCGGAGAAGGGCTACGGTCCCTTCGAAGTGGTTGTTGGCGCCGACGGGAGCGAGTCCCAGCTGGCTTTGAATACTTTTTACCATGTGGGTGCCCCTACGGGGAATGTGCCGTACAGTGTGCTGACGGGCATTCAGTCGGAAGCGGAAACGGTTGCCGCTTTCGGCATGACCACGGGGGACAGCTACAACGGCTATCCCATAGTAGGGGTTGATCCGGGGTATTTCCAGGTCCGGTACGGCGACAAACATTTGGCCTCCGGCAAGCTGTATGGGGAAACGGGAGAAGCGGTGGTCGGAGCCTTTGCTGCTAAGTCAGCCGGGCTGAAGGTGGGGGATACGTTCCATGGCGCCCACGGCCTCACCGAGGAGCATCACGAGGAGGAGGGAGAAGAGGAGCATGAGGCCCACGAGAGCTTTTCCTATAAAGTGGTCGGTATTCTGCCCCAGCTCCATACTCCTGATGACCGTGCGGTCTTCACCACCATGGATTACGCCTGGGCGGTCCATCATAATGAGCATTCGGAAAACCGGGAGGTCACGGCTGTAATGATTAAACCGGCCACCTTGACCGGGGCTCAAGCGCTGAAGCTGAAGTATGACGCCTTGGATAATGTCCAGGCGGTGTTCACCAGCAAAGCGGTTGCCGACGTGGTCAATATGGCGGACAAAGGTACACAGGCAGCCGGCGCTTTAATGGTGCTGTGTGTGGCGCTGGCCTCCATCACGTTGACGCTGTCGCTGATTGCCGCCGCCAATGAACGGCGGCGGGATGCTGGGCTGCTGCGCCTGATCGGCAAGTCCCGCAGCTATGTATGGGCCACACTGATGGGCGAAGGGCTGCTGCTGACGCTGGCTGGTCTTGCGGCGGGTGTGCTGCTGGGCCATGGAGCCAGCGGGATGTTTACGGATGCGGTGTTTGGCTACACCGGCATCCGGCTGTCCGCATGGGCCTCAGCTCCGGGAGAAGGCCTGCTGCTGGCCGGGGCGCTGGTGCTGGGCGGGCTGGCGACGCTGGCTCCGGCCATGAACATGTACCGGACGGACCCGCTGCAGCTGTTCCGAGGGTAAATAGTCCCCCAAAAGTGAAGAGAAGCTCTGAAGCGAATTCCGGGTACTTTTGGGGGAGCCCCCGGAAGAGACCCCCAAAAGTGACGAGAAGCTCCGAAGCGGATTCCGGGTACTTTTGGGGGAGCCCCCTCCGAAAAGATAAACCCTGAAAGATGATGTATGTAAGCTGATTAGGCAAAAGTTGTGATTTGCACAAGTGTAGAAGAGAAAGGGGATTACAGGTATGGGCAAGCTGATTAGACCTATGGGGGCTGTAATGGCGGTGATGTTGGCTGCCGCTTTAGCGGCGGGCTGCGGCGGCAAGGCGGGCGTGGCCGGGGAGACCGGCAGCTTTGGCGATGCCCGGCCGGCAGCGGAGGCTGCGACCATCACGGCAGCGGCAACGGCAGCACCGACGGGGCACCAGCCGGCAGCGTCTGCTGCGCCGGGCACTCCGCCGGGTGCAGCGGCGCCGTCTCCCGCTGCGGAAGCTGCCCCGGCCAGCTCTGCTGCCGCTGCTCCTGCTTCGGCTGCTGCCAGCGGCCAGCCGTTGGCCTCGCCGTCTCCGGCGGCGCCTCCAACGCAGTCGGCCGCACCCGTCTCCGCAGCGCCTGCCGCCTCCTCGGCAGAGGCCGCCTCGCCTGTGCCGGACCAGCCGCCCACCGCCGGCGAAGAATCGGCTGCGCCGGTAACCCCTGCTGCCGCCCCAGCGGAGAAACCCTCCGCCTCCAAAAAAGAGGAAGGCAGCATCCAATGGTCGGAGTTCTTCGACAACGACAAGCAGGATACCCCTTCGGAGAAATTCTGGGATCTGAACGGCAAAACAGTGTCCATCCGGGGCTATATGGGCGAGGTGCTGTCCTTCGAGAAGCATTGGTTCCTGGTCATTCCCGCGCCTGGAGCGGAATGCCCCTTTGACAACGGCGATGAAACCTACTGGAACAAGATTATGATCGCATTCACCAGCAGTGGAGAAAAATTGCGCTACACCAGCGGCCCTCTTTTGATCACGGGACGGTTGGATGTTGGCGTGAAGATCGACGAATCCGGCTACAAGACCATGTTCCGGCTGTATGATGCCTCCTTCAGTAAGCTGAAGGAATAGCAGGGGGAAGGTCGCAGAAGCATAGCGGAAGAGGCTTTCCGTTATCATCATCAGCGCCACCGGAAACGCAAGAATAACGGAAGGAGGCTTCCGTTATTACAATTATGAAGCCCTTAAAACCATCGAAGCAGGGGCTTTAGTGGAAAACAGCTTCCGTTAATGCCCGGCCCAAAAGCTGCCCAGCCCCCAATAGTGGAAAATGCTTTCCGCTATCGGAAACAGCAGCCCTGCGGAGAGCCTGCTTATAGAGGCCTAGCCCTCCAGACAGATCCGGCCAGCCTCCTGAATCCCAAAAAGGGTGACTGGCATTTTCTCCCCTTTTCGGCTAAACTAGACCTAAGTGTGTCGCAATCTGTCTGCCTGGGGGGATCAAAGCAATGGCGCGCAACAATTATTCGGTGGGGTTAGTGCTGATAGGCATTGCCGTTATTCTGCTGCTTGGCAAGCTGGGGGTATTCTCGTTTTTAGGCGGGCTTCTGTGGCCCGTATTCATCCTGCTGCCCGGTGTGGTGTTTCATTTCCTGTATTTTTCCAGAGTGCTGCCGGCGGGGGTTTTGGTGCCGGGCGGAATTTTGGTTACTTATTCGCTCATGTTCTTTTTCTGCAATATATTCGGGTGGGGGGCCATGTCCTACCTATGGCCGGGCTTTATCTTCGGCGTAGCCGTGGGGCTGTATGAGCTTCACCTGTTCGACCGGCACAGCGGCAAGGGAGTGCTGACCGCAGCCATGATCTTAGCGGCTATATCCGCCGTGTTCTTCGCATTGGCGTTTATGTTTACCGCAGGCATCTACTTTATCATCTTCGTTCTGCTTGTAGCGGGTGTAGGGTTGATTATGACCCGCAAGCGCGGCTGGTGAGATGAAACATTTTCCCCGGAGGGACGTATGCAGGGATAATCCCTTTTATCATGAAAGGAGTGTCCCGGATGATCCTGATGGCTGTTTTACTAATCCTGGCCGGTGCAGTTATGGTGGTTTGGCCCGGTGCTGTGTGGGCGTTTTCAGAGAGCTGGAAGTCCTCCGATGCTACGGAACCGTCGGACCTTTATTTAGTCTCCACCCGCATCGGCGGCGTGATTACCGGCTCGGTGGGTACTGTGTTCTTGGTCGTGCTCCTGGTCCTGTAGAAGAAGCTCATCTTGGGCCCTTCCCGCAGAAAATAGGGGCATTCCTTGAATTTTGCCGATTGGAAGCCATATCCCTTGATTTTTGATGCGGCAAAACGTATACTTAGAACAAAAGTCAAGCGTCGGAGCTGTCCGGCGCTATTTTATTGGAAGCGAGAGGAATCCCATACTATGCATGCAAGAGAGAAAATTCGCAACATTGCCATTATCGCCCACGTTGACCACGGCAAAACCACGCTGGTAGACAAGCTGCTCCAGCAATCCGGTATTTTCCGTGAGAATGAAGCCATTCAAGAACGCGCTATGGACTCGAACGACATTGAGCGTGAACGCGGCATCACCATTTTGGCCAAAAACACCGCGATTGAATATAAGGACTACCTGATCAATATTGTGGACACACCGGGCCACGCCGACTTCGGCGGCGAAGTGGAACGGATCATGAAGATGGTGGACGGCGTTCTTCTGGTGGTGGATGCCTTCGAGGGCTGTATGCCCCAAACCAAGTTTGTTACCCGCAAAGCCCTGGAAAGCGGCCTGCACCCCATTGTTGTCGTAAACAAAATCGACCGCCCCAACGCACGCCCTGAGGAAGTTATCGATGAAGTGCTGGATCTGTTTATTGAGCTTGGCGCCTCCGATGAGCAATTGGACTTCCCTGTGGTATACGCTTCTGCCCTTCAAGGGACCTCTTCCCTTACTGCCGATAATCAACAGCCTAACATGGAAGCCATCTATGAAACCATTGTGGGCCGTACCCCTGCTCCTACCGAAAGTGTAACCGATCCTCTCCAATTCCTTGTCACATTGATGGATTATAACGAATATATGGGCCGTATCGCCATCGGCCGGATTAACCGCGGCGTGATCCGCCAAGGTCAGGCTGTTGCCGTTTGTACCCGTGAAGGAAACGTCAAGCAAGCCCGTATCGAGAAGCTGTTCGGCTTCCAAGGCCTGAAGCGTGTGGAAGTGGAAGAGGCGGGAGCTGGTGACATCGTCGCTATTGCCGGCATTAAGGATATCAACATCGGGGAAACCATCGCCGATTTGGCCAATCCCGAAGCCCTGCCTGTTCTGGAAATTGACGAACCTACGCTGCAAATGACCTTTTTGGTAAACAACAGCCCCTTCGCAGGCAAGGAAGGCAAGTTCGTCACCTCCCGCAAGATACGCGAGCGTCTTTATAAGGAAGTGGAAACTGACGTGAGCCTTCGTGTCGAAGACACGGACAGCCCGGATGCGTTCGTTGTATCGGGCCGCGGCGAGCTGCACCTGGGTATTCTCATCGAGAATATGCGCCGGGAAGGTTACGAAATGCAGGTTTCCAAACCGGAGGTTATCATTAAGGAAATCGACGGGGAAAAAATGGAGCCAATCGAACGTCTGATTATTGACGTGCCGGAGGAGAACATGGGCGCCGTCATGGAGTCCTTGGGCAGCCGCAAGGCCGAAATGATCAACATGACCAACAACGGCATGGGTTCTGTCCGTCTGGAATTCCTGATTCCGGCCCGCGGTTTGATCGGCTACCGGACCCACTTCCTGACCCTGACCCGCGGTTATGGCGTCATGAACCACGCATTCGAGAAGTACGGCCCGTATCTGGGAGCAGGAGTAGGCGGACGCCACCAGGGTGTTCTGATTTCCACCGAAAACGGTACCTCCACCCTGTACGGCATCCTGTCCGTAGAAGACCGCGGCATTCTGTTCCTGATGCCCGGCGCGGAAGTGTATGAAGGCATGATCGTAGGCGAGCATACCCGCGATACCGACATTGTCGTCAACATCTGCAAGGAAAAAGCGGTAAACAATATTCGTTCCGCCACCAAGGAAGAAACCGTGCGTATGAAGACACCGCGTCTTTTCTCCCTGGAAGCCGCTTTGGAGTATCTGAACGATGACGAATATTGTGAAATCACTCCGAAATCCATCCGCCTGCGTAAGAAGCTCCTGAACCGCGGCGAACGCGAACGGGCTGAAAAGCAGCGCAAGAACGCGGAAGTGAATTCCTAAGATTTAAGCTTTGGTCGTATAGGCAAGACTTCCGCAAGCTGGCAAGGTCCTTGGCTTAAGGAAATTGAGGTCAGGTCCGGTGCAATTTGCGCCGGGCCTTTTTTGCGAATTTTGGCGGAACATAGCATTTATCCTATTGATAACGGAGGATTTTCCATGAAGCTGGAGGACTCGCTTTTTAATTGGCTGCAAATCCGTCTGGTGGCGGAAGCAAGGCCGGAGGATCAGGCCGCCAAGGAAACGGTGCGCTTTTTCGAGGAGATATTGACCGAGGATCACGGTGTCACCGAATTGGCCATCAGCGCCCAGGACACGACTATGATTCATGTGCGTTATACGGTGAACGGCAAAACAAAAATGCAGATGTTCGGCAGGGAACTGGCGGAGCAGCTTTTGTTCGATATCGATGCCAACCCCAAATATCATTAACCGGCAAGCCCCTTCAATAAGCATGAAACGGAGATGAATGCCACATGGCTCAGTCAGACTCTCTGTCCGGTGAACAGGGAAGCCCTTCCCGCCGCCTATCCGGCAAACCCCGTAAAATCGCTTTTGCCTTCATATGGATAGCTGTATTGGCATTGGTTGGCGTGATCGGGTACGGTGCCTATCTGTATGTGTACAAGCTTACGCCAATGCTGGGCAAAATCGGTACGGAGCAATCCGTTCCCGCCGGTATGTCGGCCAGCGAAAAACCCTTGGTAATGCTGCTCCTGGGTGTGGATTCCCGCCCCAAAACCGGAAGTCTCAACACCGATGTGATTATGGTGGCGGCGCTGAATCCGTCCCGGAAAACGGCCACCGTCGTATCCATTCCCCGGGATACCTACCTGAAGGCGTCACAAGGCTTGCGCGCCAATAAAGCCAACGCCTTTTATGCCAATCTGATGGCGTCCTCCAAAACCACCGCACCGGATAAAATCAAAAAGGTGTTTGCCGGGGCATTGGGTGTGCCTGTAGATTATGTGGCTACGGTTAATTTCCAGGGTTTCCGGGATATTGTGGACGCAGTAGGCGGGGTTAAGGTAGAGGTAGACATGAATATGCGGTATGTGGATAAGGCGGATGGGACGAATATCAGCCTGACGGAGGGGCTTCAGACCTTGGACGGGAAAAATGCCCTGGATTTTGTACGGTACCGCAAATCCAATAACGGCACAGCCGAATCCAGCGACCAGGAACGGAATGCCCGGCAGCAAATGGTGGTGGCGGAGCTGCTCCATAAACTCAAATCACCGTCCGGTGTGCTTGCGGCGGGTAAGCTGATGGAGGCTGTCGGGGAACATATCACCACGGATATTCCCGTAGAGCAGCTGAAGTCCATGATCCGGACATATATCGGAATCGATAAGGATAAAATGGAGTATATACATCTGGAGGGCGAATGGAAAAGCCCGTATGTATACATATCGGATAAAGAGTGGAAGCTGGCAACCAGTCACCTGAAGCAGCAGCTGGAATGAAGGATGGGCGTGGGTTTAGTGGCTGAAATCCCAGGCACTGTGGTATACTGAACCTAGCAGCACCTGTACTACCTTCGCATCTATGGCACAACGTCAAAGGAGGACCTGATGGTATGGCTGAAGCGGTAACTGCTCTTAATGAAGAGCTCATGACAACTTTGCAGAAGGAAACCTTCGTCATCCTCAATACGGTGGATGCGGATACCGGCGCTCCTTGCGTCAACGCCATATCCTGGGTTTACGCCAAGGATGAGGGAACCATCCGCTTCGCGGTGGACGGGCGTTCCCGGATCATTGCGAACATCAAGGCAAAGCCGCAGGCAGCGGTGTCACTTTTTGCCGCGGGTTCCTTCCATGCGGTATACGGAGATGTCCGTGTGGTTACGGAAGAGCTGGCCGGCGTGCCCTTCAAGCTGGCATGTGTCGACGTGCTGGTACGTGAGGTCAGAGATGCCATGTTCTATGGCTCCCGCGTGTCGATCGTACCCGAATACGAGAAAACCTATGACAAACGTGCGGCCGACAAGCTGGACGGACAAGTGTTTGAAGCCATGAAGAAAGCCTAACTGCGCGCGCAGTTAGGCTTTCCTGCATTTTTGCGGCAATGCCGTGATTACAGATTGTTGTCCTGGAACTGGCTGCCGTCCGGATCGTGGTGCTTGCCGTTGTCCATTGGTGCAATATCCTTGGGGATTTGCGGCGCTACCCGTCCGATAATGTCGCCCAGCTCCTGGGCGAACCCCGAGAAAGGCCGCCCGTTTCGGATATCGTCCCGCACATGCCGGATCCGTTCGCCCAAGGCCATATCGGCAGTGACGAATGCGTTAATACCCTCCGGGTCCTTGCGGAAAGCCTCAGCCACCGAATATTTGATGATATTCACCCGGGACCGGTCCAGGTTGGGCTCCACGGTAATGCCTACAATTGCCGTTTTCCCCAGGATCACGCATTTGGCATCCTCCACCTGGGCGATGCCTTTGGCCAGATCCTCCAAACGTGTAGCCGTATCCGCCGGTAAACCGTCAGATTCCTGGGGATTGGCCGTTTGTGCCTGCTGGGCCCGCAGATTGTTGTTGTCGCCTTCGCCTGCCTGGTGGCCAGCCTTGCCGCAGCCGGCGGCGGCTGCTGCCAGTGCAATCAAAAGTATCCATAACCGTACACGCATCGGGATGTTCCCACCCTTCTATGTTTTTAAGTTCTGGGGCATTGTTACGGATAGTTTGACCACTTCTGCATCAACGTATGTATGCCGGTTGTTCGACTAGACACTTGGAGGCGACCCCTATGAGAAAAATTTATGTTCTGGATACCAACGTCCTGCTTCAGGACCCCAACGCCGTTTTCGCCTTCGAGGACAATGATGTGATTATTCCCGCTATCGTGTTGGAGGAATTGGACGCCAAAAAACGGCTGGCCGATGAAATTGGACGCAACGCGCGCTTCACCTCACGCCTCTTGGACGGCTTCCGGGCGAAGGGCAAGCTTCAGGACGGGGTCACCCTGGATAACGGGGGTTCCATTAAAGTAGAGTTAAATCACCGCAGCTTTGCCAAGATGCAGGATGTATTCGGGGATATGTCCAACGACAACCGGATTCTGGCCGTTGCGCTGAATTATCATATGGAGGAGCAGGAGAAGGAGGAGCCCCAGCCGGTAATTTTGGTCAGCAAGGACACCCTGGTGCGGATTAAAGCCGATGTGCTGGGCCTGACCGCACAGGATTACTTGTCAGACCGGGTGGTATCCAATTCGGATATGTACACCGGATGTGTGACGCTGAAGCTGCACCCTTCAGTGATCGACGAGTTTTACACGTACCGTTTTCTGGAGATTAAGAGCCTGAATCTGGGCTACACCTTATATCCCAATGAATTTGTGATTCTGAAGGATGAGATGGGCACCTCCAAATCGGCTTTACTGAAGGTGAATAAAGAAGGCAAACGTCTGGAGCCCCTGTTCTTGAGCAATGATCCTATCTGGGGGATCGCGGCGCGCAATGCCCAGCAGCGGATGGCCCTGGAGCTTCTGCTGAACGATGATATCCCGCTGGTTACCCTTACGGGCAAAGCAGGCACAGGTAAAACCCTGCTTACGGTTGCCGCAGGGCTGATGAAGGTGGAGGATGACCACAAGTATAAGAAGCTGCTTATCGCCAGGCCGGTGGTGCCGATGGGCAAGGATATCGGCTATCTGCCGGGGGAAAAGGATGAGAAGCTCCGCCCGTGGATGCAGCCGATCTATGATAACCTGGAGTATCTCTTCGATACCAAAAAGCCGGGGGATATCGACAAGGTGCTGGCGGGGCTGGGCAGTATTCAAGTCGAGGCGTTAACTTATATCCGCGGCCGTTCTATCCCGGGCCAGTTCATTATCATTGACGAAGCCCAGAATCTCTCCCGCCATGAGGTGAAAACCATCGTTTCCCGGGTAGGGGAGGGCAGCAAAATTGTGCTGCTGGGCGACCCCCACCAAATCGATCATCCTTATCTGGATGCCACCAGCAATGGTCTGTCCTATGTGGTGGAGCGCTTCAAGGAGCAGGGCATCGCCGGGCATATTATGCTGGAGCGGGGAGAACGCTCCAACCTGGCCCAATTGGCCGCAGATTTGCTTTAGTCGGAGCAATATTAACAGAACAGGGAAAAAGCCCTTGGTTTACCGCGGTTTACGCGGTGACCAAGGGCTTTTTTGCGGGGTTGTCTTTCGCTAACTAGCGACCGCAAGCGGTTTGATCCGTTTGAGACTATCCAACACCCCGGTGGTTCAGGGAGTAGCGGGTAAGGAAAAGAAGCGGATTTCTCTAACGGCGGTGAGAGCCGCTATTTGCCCTAAAATGGGCCCTCAGGAATCCTAACGGCGGCCAGAGCCGCTATTGGTTGTAATGGAGCCTGCTTTTGCCCCGAAGAGGTCAAATAACGGCCTGTACTTCCGTTAGAAATCGCAGAGGGCGGTTTTAGCGTAAATAGCGGCGCTCACTTCCGTTAGAACTGGAGTGCAGCAAAAATCAGGATGCAGCGAAAACAGGGTTCAGCTAGAGTCCGGGCTTTGCTAAGCAACAGCTCCGCTGCTCGCATAGCCGCTGGCGATGCGGCCGTTATCCTTACGCCCAATGCCCGGGAGCCCGCAAACCCGGCGGCAGCCTGGTGCCGGCATCGCCTTTGGCGGAGTTGACCTGCATCTGCGACAGGAACAGAGCGCCGCGCAGATCGGCGCCGCGCAAGTCGGCATCCCGCAGGTCCGCGCCGATGAAGTCGCAGTCCCGCAGGTCGGCCTTCTGCAGGTTGGCGGCAATCAGCATGGCGCCTCTCAGGTTGGCCCCCCGCCATAGCTTGCCCTTCAGATTGGCGCCGAAAAAATCCTTCCGGGTGGGAAGCGCTGAGGCGCTTCGCCCGGAGGCTGCAACCCCCTGCTGCCGCACCAGCCGGCTCGCTTCCTGCAGCGTGCCGTTCACCCCGGCACGCACTGCCGGCAAGTCCAGCTCCAGCAGCGCCTCCGGCGGCTGGGCCGCCAGCTCCTCCAGTCGGGCGATAGCCTGCCCGGCTTCCGCATGCAGGGCTGCCGTCCGTCCGGCAGCCGCAATCTCGCGCAGATAGCTGATGATTTCGTGCAGCTGCTGCATAACCGGGAAAACCGCCAGCATCCGGTCAGCCGTGCCGCTGTCCTCCCGCCAGCTGTGCCCGCCGAAGGTCTGCTTGGACACCCGCTCTCCTGCGCCGAAGCAGTCATACACCGTGCAGCCCTTATACCCCTGCCCGCGCAGGGAATCATGGATGCCACAGCGGTAATCCTTCTGCAGATGGCGGCAGGGGCTTCCTCCCGGCTTATCGCAGGGAAAGTCTGCCGACTTGGCATACGGTAAGGCAACGCAGCACAGGCCGAAGCATTGGCTGCAATCGGTCTGCAGATGAGGCTGTAAAGGATCGATAACAGAATGATTCATCATTGGAACACTTCTTTTCGCAATAAAATAAGTAAACTTCAGCTTTTCCAGTAGTGTATCATGATTCGGCGGCAAGCTCCATGCGGATCACGCGGTAGCCAAAAGGAGGAAGAAAGAGGCGTCCTGCTGCAATCGCTTCTCCAGTCAGCGCATCTCGGCAGTCCTGGGGCACAGTGACACTACCGCCTTGGCCGTCCATGTTAACCGCAACCCACAACCGGTAACCGACTCCTTCCCGGGGAGCCACGATGGTGCCCGGGCTCACGTCCGTCCGGAGAGTGACGCCGGCCTGCCCGGCATAATGCAGGAGGATCCGCCGGAGCATGGATTCACCTTCTTCACCGGCGGGCAAAGAGCCCAGCATCACGATTTTGCCGCGGCCGACTGGCCGCTCCGTCAGAAATGCTTCGCCTTGTGACGGTCCTTGATCGATCAAGCCAATGGCCTTGGCGCTCACAGGCCGGAACACGGCGCTCCATAAGGACAACGGGGCCGTAATTCCGAGGGCCGTACCGGTGGTTCCGCTGCCGTCCATGGGATAGGTGTAGAGTGTTTCCACACCGGCAAGCTCCTCCAGGTACCGGCCAAGCGCAGCGTCTGTGGGAATGGTATGCTCTTGCGTTCTGCCTCCGGTAAGGGGGCCAACAATCCAGACAGCGCCTTTTTCCACCGCAGCAACAGCCTTGTCCGTCAGTTCTCTGGATAAATAGGGAAGAAACGGAGTAGCATACAGCCGGTATCCGTCAAGATCAGCTCCTTCCGGCACCAAATCCCGGTGGAGCCCCAGATCAAGCAGTTGTTCATAATAATGGGTAATCAAGGAGCGGTGCTGCAGGTTCCGGTGGGGCTCCGTCCTTAAAAATACTTTAGCCCGGTCCGAATAGGTCACCCCAACCTCCGCCTGAAGCGGGCGGGTGTCCAGCAGGACAGGCTCCAGAATTCTTCGTGCATCCTCCACTTCCAGCACATTCCGGTAGCCGATGGAGGGTTTGCCCCAGGCGCTGAGGATTGCCCCGTGGGGCTGCTCGCAGCCTGAACGCTGCTGTCGCCACAGCCAATAGCAGAATGCCTCCGCTCCAAGAGCATATGCGGCTACCGCCTCAGCCTTCAGATAACCATCCGGATGAAGCTGGGGCTGACCGCGGAGGGAGCCGCCATGGCCGGGACTGGTTTCCATCACCCAGAAGCCCCGGTCTTTTTTGACATTCCGCCATAAATCGCAGTTGATCAGATAAGCATTCCGGTTGGGGAAGCTGGCATACGTATCATACGCGGCAAAATCCAGCTTGCCAAACAGCCGCTCATTATCCAGATGAAACGCCACACTGCTGTTATGGGTAATTGGCTGAGGGGAGTGCTTACGGATCAGATCCGCCTGCATTTCCGAAAACTCAGCAATAAGCTCCATCGAAAAAAGCTGGTGCATCGTAGTAAGAGACGAGCTGTGAAAGAAGGGGACTGCCGTCGAAGGTTGTGGAATTTGCTCAAAAGTCTGGTAGGTCTGGCTCCATACCGCTGTTCCCCACGCTACATTTAAGCGGCCAATGGTTCCGTAGCGTTGCTCCAGCCATGTATGCCAAAGCCCGCGGCAGGTTCCGCAGAAGCATTCGGCTACATGGGATTTGAATTCGTTGTCGATTTGCCAGGCGATTACACCGGGAAGACGGCCCAAGGCTTGCGCTTGGGCTTCCACAATCTTGGCGGAGCGCTCCCGGAAGTAAGGATGATTGGTGCAGGCATGCTGTCTGGAGCCATGACCCATAACCCGGCCGTCCGGTTCCTGATGCATCCGCTCCGGGTGTCCGTGGGAAATCCAGACAGGCGGGGTGGCCGTGGGAGTGCACATGACGGTGTCGATATCATGGGCATGGAGCAGATTTACTGCTTCTATATATAATGAGAAATCGATCTTATCCTCCTCCGGTTCAAAAACGGACCAAGCAAATTCCCCCATCCTCACTACATTGATTCCGGTCTTTTTCATCATGGCAATATCCTGTTCCCAGATCTCGCGGCCCCAAAGTTCGGGGTACCAGGAGACGCCGTGATAGAGCTTACGGCCCATTGTCGCCATCACTCCTTCCGATTTTCTGTATGTTGGACATACATCCGCTTCCACTTTACTTCAGGGCCGCCGGGGGTTCAATAGGACGATTTTACCCGCTTAGGACAAGGGTTTACACAGTTTTGCCGGCTTTGCACTTTCTTGAAGCAAGGCCCAAATGCCCGAATTTTAGGCTGTTCAAGAATCTCCGATTGTCGGAAAATTTCCGCCGGGACATAATCAGGTCATAACCGCTCGAGAGAAGCGAAAGACAACCCGGAGGTGATGGGGAGTGAAGCAGGCAGCTGCGGAAAAGTTGACTGTTGTACCGAGTACCCAGAATAGTAAATGGAGCACGATTGGCAAACGATTGAAGAGAGACAAGTGGTTGTATCTATTGATTACACCCGGATTGCTATACTTCATCATCTTTAAGTACGTCCCCTTGTGGGGCATTCTGCTGGCCTTTAAGAATTACCAGCCGTTCCTCGGATTTTTCAAAAGTGACTGGGTAGGCCTCGATCACTTTACGATGTTCTTCCAGAATATCGAGTTCACCATGCTCTTGCGCAATACCCTGGTCTTATCTTTATACAGCCTGGTCTTTTCCTTCCCTGCCCCGATCCTGCTGGCGCTTCTGTTAAATGAGGTCAGACTTTCATGGTACAAGCGTTCCATTCAAACCCTGGTGTATGTGCCCCACTTTATCTCCATGGTTATCGTGGCGAGCTTGACTTACATCCTTCTGACCACAGAGGGCGGCACCATCAACGAATTTATCTTCCAATTAACGGGACAAAAAATATCCTTCCTCACCGATCCCGAATGGTTCAGACCGCTGATTATTCTCCAGACCATCTGGAAGGAATGCGGCTGGGGTACGGTAATCTTCCTGGCGGCATTGGCTGGCGTGGATGTAGAGCAGTATGAAGCGGCCATCATGGACGGCGCCAACCGCTGGAAGCAAACCTGGCATATTACGCTGCCCTCCATCCGGAGCACCATCGTCATCCTGTTGATCCTGCGGATGGGTAACATTCTGGACAACGGCTTTGAACAAATCTACCTGATGATGAACGCGCTGAACCGTGAGGTGGCCGAGGTATTCGATACCTATGTGTATACCGTCGGTATTACCCAAGGCGCATTCAGCTACAGTACGGCAGTCGGCCTCTTCAAGTCTGTCATCGGCGTCACGCTGGTGCTGGGAAGCAACTGGCTGGCTAAACGATTCGGCGAGTCCGGACTTTACTAAGAGGAGGTTTACAAGATGGCCAAGCAATACAAAACAGTCGGCGGAACGGTCTTCGATATATCCAACTACCTCTTTTTGGGAGCAGCCGGGATCATTGCCATTCTGCCATTCCTGATTATCATCGCGGGCTCCTTCGCCTCTGATGCGGAAATCACCAAGCGCGCTGTGTTCCTGATTCCGGAAACCTTCACGCTGAATGCCTACCAGTTCATTTTCTCCACGGATTCCATCATGAGAAGCATCGGGGTTTCCGTGTATATCACCGTAGTCGGTACTATCGTCAACCTGTTCTTCACGGTGACCATGGCATATCCTCTTGCCCGGCGCACGCTGATGGGACGCAATGTATTCCTGAACATGGTTATCTTCACCATGCTGTTCGGCGGCGGGATGATTCCCACCTACCTGGTTATTCGTGAGCTGAACATGCTGGATTCCTTCAACGCCCTGATTTTCCCCGGCGCCATCAGCGCCTTTAACCTGATTATCGTGAAAAACTTCTTCCAGGAGCTGCCCCCTGAAATTGAGGAAGCGGCCCGGATCGACGGCTGTCAGGAGCTGAGTCTTCTGTGGAAGATCGTATTGCCCCTGTCCATGCCGGTTATTGCCACCTTTACCTTGTTCTACGCCGTTGGCCACTGGAACAACTTCTTCTCGGCTCTCTTGTACATCAATGACCCGGCCAAATGGCCTCTGCAGGTTATGCTGCGCCAGATCGTTATGCTGTCTCAGGCAGCCGGCGATATGAACTCCATGGACCCCAACTTCGTCAAGCCACCGGAGCAGTCCATTAAGATGGCGGTAATCGTAGTGGGTACACTTCCAATCCTGTGTGTATATCCGTTCCTGCAAAAGCACTTTGCTAAGGGCGTAATGATCGGCTCCGTAAAAGGCTAAGCCTGAAGCGGAGACAAGCGGCGGATGGTTATTCCGGCGACCTCATGAATGGCAGTCTGAGAGCCATCCGCCTTTACATGACGAATTGCTCCATCTGGAGTTATTCCATATATGTTAGACCAAAATATGATTGACCAAATCAAGGAGGGTATAAAAAATGAAAAGAAAAGCAAGCAGCATGAAGCGTTTTGTTGCCGTTGTATCCGTTGGGACCATCGCTGCCGGAGCACTTGCAGGCTGCGGAGGCGGAGATAAGGATAATGCAGCTTCTCCGGCCGCATCTGCAGGCTCCAGCGCAGCCGCTACCCAACAGCCGCCGCTTGATCTGACTATCATGCTTCCGACCTTCAAGACCAACTTCCCCAAGGATGACAGCCCTGTAGCCGCTGAGCTGGAGAAGCAAACCAATACCAACATCCACTTCGAGTGGGTACCGAATGCTTCCTATAACGATAAATTCAACATCACGCTGGCATCCGGCAAGCTTCCGCATCTGATCGCCGTATTGGGCGACCGTTCCTCCAGCTTCGTCAATGCTGTACGCTCCGGCGCATTCTGGGAGCTGAGCCCGTACCTGAAGGATTACAAAAACCTGTCCGGCGCTAACCCGACCGTACTGAACAACAGCTCCATCGACGGCAAAATTTACGGCGTTTACCGCGGCCGCGACCTGGGACGCCAAGGCTACTACTACCGCAAGGACTGGCTGGATGCAGTAGGTCTGCAAGTGCCGAAGACCATCGACGATTTCTACAACATGTTGAAAGCGTTTAAAGAAAAGGACCCGGACAAAAACGGCAAAGCCGATACCTATGGTATGGTTCTGGTTAAATGGACCGGCGGCTGGGCAAGCGGATTTGATAACATCAAGCTGTGGTTCGGCGCTCCCAACAAATGGGGTATCAAGGACGGCAAGCTGGTTCCCGAGCATCAATACGAAGAATATATCGATGGCCTGAAATTTATGAAGAAGCTGTATGATGAGAAGCTCATCAACTCCGACTTCGCCGTATTTGACAGCGCCAAGTGGACTGATCCTCTCGTGAATAACCAAGCCGGCGTAATCGTAGACGTTGTGGACGGCGCCGCGCGTGTTGATGACAAGATCCATGCCGCTCTGGCTAAAGAAGGCAAGGATAATCCGGACATCCATTATATGGGCGTATCCGCTGGTGTAACCGGCAAGGACGGCAAGCTGCATACCCTGCCTACAGCAGGCTACTCCGGTATGATGTCTATTCCGAAATCCTCTGTTAAGACAGAAGCTGAACTGAAGCGCGTTCTGACCTTCCTTGACCGCATTAACGATCCGGAAATGCAAACGCTGTTGAGCTTTGGCTTGGAAGGCAAGCACTATACAACCGATGCTGAGAAAAACGTAACCATCAGCAAGGATACTGTCCTGCTGGAATCCGAAGTGGAAGGCCTGAACCAAATGCTGTCCTTCCTGCCGAAGAGCAGCGCGCTGACCGTGAAGCAAACCGCTCTCAGAAAGCAACAAACCGAATTGATCAAGAAGAACGAAGAGACCATCGTTGCCAACCCTGCTGCTCCGTTGATCTCTGATGTTTACAACCAAAAGGGACCTCAACTGGAAAACATCATCAATGACGCCCGTATCAAGTTCATCGTCGGCCAAATCGACGAAGCCGGCATGCGCGCTGCTTTCGAAACCTGGAAGAAATCCGGCGGCGACGATCTGGTGAAGGAAATGAACGAATTGTACGTGGCTGCCCAAAAGAAATAATCCACCCGGATTATAGGCATTGCCAACAGGATAGGGGATGTGCAAAAAATGCACACCCCTGCCTGTTTTTTGTGTTTTTTTGGCCGCGTGGTCATGAAAAGCTTGTTCTTGGGTATGTAAACGGTATATGCTAAGTTAAGCAAACTATGGCGTATTCTGAAATCCAGTTGGAGGCAACGATGAAAACCTACAGATATGTACTGCTCTTGGCTGCAGCAACGCTTGCCGCTGCCACCGGGTGCCAGTCCGACAACCAAGAGAAAGCCGGCCCAGACGAGCCTTTTCCCATTACTCTGCTGACAGCCAACTTCTCCTCCAACCCTGCAAGTAAGGACAGCAAGGTATGGAAGATGGTGGAGGAATATACCCATACCAATTTGAATATAATTTGGGCGCCCAATGCGTCCTATAACGATAAAATGAATATTTCCCTTGCTTCGGGGACGCTGCCCATGGTGATTAAGGTGGAGAATACCCATGTTCCCAGTGTAGCCGGAGCCATCCAGAAGGGGCAGATCTGGGAGATCGGTCCCTACTTAAGCCGCTTTCCCAACCTGAGCCAAGCGGATCCGGAGATTCTCGGCAACATTTCCAATGAAGGAAAGGTTTACGGCATTTATAGAGCGAGAAAGCAGGGCAGGCCGGGAATATCGTACCGCAAGGACTGGCTGGACAAGCTGAGCCTCTCCGAGCCCAAAACCATCGATGAGTTCTACGCGGTGCTGAAGGCTTTTACCGAAAAGGATCCGGACGGAAACGGCATTGACGATACATATGGTCTTGCTGTCTCCAAGTATCCCTTGCCCTGGGAGATGATGCAGGTTTGGTTCGGTGCACCCAACAAGTGGGGGATCGATGAACACGATAAGCTGATTCCCGAGCATTTTACGCCGGAATACCGCAACAGCCTGAAGTTTTTCCGCAAAATTTATGCCGAGGGCTTGGTCAATTCCGACTTCCCCATCTATGACTCCACCCGCTGGAATGATCAAGTCGTGAGCGGTCGTGCGGGAGTTATGCTGGATGTGGCGGATACCGCAGGACGGCTGGAAACTAAATTGAAGCAGGCCAATCCTCATGCTGTCATCGATGTATTCGGGGCGGTGGAGGGACCTCATGGTTTGCGGAGCTTGAGCACCTCCGGTTATAACGGTGTCTATCTTATTTCGAAGAGCGGCGTCAAAACCGAGCAGGAATTGTTGAAGGTCCTGGGTTTTTTGGACAAGCTGAATGATGAGCCCATGCAGCGGCTATTGTATTACGGTCTGGAAAATATCCACTACACCATGCATAACGGTGCTATGGAAAGCCTGCCCAACGATACCGTACCTCCGGAATACAACGCCAATGATCTGGAGCAGCTGCTTCCTCTGATTCCGGAGCTGACCAAGTTTAAAGCCGTTTCCCCGTTAAGGGAAAAGGTCAACACGGTCATTGAGAATAATGAGAGGATTATTATCACCAATCCCGCAGAGGGGCTGGAATCGCCAACCTATACCCAGAAGGGCAATATGCTGGACGATATGATCTCTGAAGCAAGGATCCAGTATATTACCGGCAAAATAGACGATCCGGAATTTGACCGTCTGCTGGAAGCATGGCGGATAAGCGGCGGGGACAAGGTCATTCAAGAGATCAATGATGCCTACCGGGTGAGAAAGAATGCGTTGAAACAATCCGAAGAACCAGTGGTGAATAAGTGATGAACCGTTTTGTGGAAAGGCTCGGCAAACCCTTGCTTGACCGGATTACCCAGAATAAGCGTCCCCATTACAATAAAAGCCTGGCGATGATTTTATTGGTATCCAGTATTCCCGGCTTTATCATCGGTGCATTGGTGTACTGGATGGGAGGCGGGCGGCTGGAATCCGAGCTGTTGAATCTTCATAATGTGCAAATTGAACAGCGTGCCCGCAATATTGATGAACAGCTCACCAACCTGGAGCTGATGCTGTCCCATTGGGCGTTTGATAATAAGTTTGACTATAGTCTTCTGGATGTTGATTTTAACACCGACTTCGAACGGGCCAAGGATATCTCCAAGACGCTATTGGTTATGCAAGGCTCCAATACCATGACCAAACGGGTGGAGCTGTATTTGGAGGAGAATCGCGAGGTCATGTTTGATCCGGAGTATTCCGTCGTCCGCAACCCCGCCGTTTCAGAAATCTACAAACAGCTGATTCAGCCCACCCGGATTACGTATTGGACCCAATGGGCCTTCGATCCGGCCAGACCGAATGAGAAGGATATTACTCTGGTTCACCAAATTCCGGGCGGAAGCTTCGACCCCTTCGGCACACTCCTGGTCCGGCTGGATTCCCAGAAGGTTTCCGATATGCTCAAAACCATGCTGCCCTATAACGAAGGAGAGAGCTTCATCCTCCAGGACACCGGGGATGTGTATGCTTCTGCCCGGGGCGGCGGGCTGGATTCGCCGTTTGTTACCGCTTTGCAGGATAAAATCAAGGAGCATCCGGCAGACAGAGCGTTTTTCTTCGAGTGGAAGGGGATTACCTATACGGTTTCCTACGGGAACTTCTCCCGGATTGCCTCTAATTGGACCTACGTGTCGGCATCGCCCATCTCCAGCATCACCTCACCGGTTGTATTTATTTCCAAGCTGATTCTGATCATCAGCCTGTGTGCGCTGCTTCTTGCAGTGCTGCTGTCTTGGGTGGCTTCCCGGCGCATTTATTCGCCTGTCAACCGGCTGGTGCAGCAGTTGCTGGGCGGCCAAGAGCCGGCGGGAGGCAAGGAGGATGAGTTCGCGTTAATCGAGCAGCGTTGGAACAGCCTGTATGAGCAAAGCCATGAGATGCAGGGCAGGCTGGCGGAGCAGCTGCCCCATGTTAAGGAGAGCTTCCTGCACCAGCTGATGCAGGGTTACCTCTACGCCTATTCCGAGGAAGACCTGATGAACCGGATGGAAAGCTTCAAGTGGGAAGTCCGGGACCGGGTGTTTATTGTCATGTACGTCCAACTCACCGGTATCACCAGCCATGAGGGCAAATTCAAATACGGCGATGAAGGGCTGGTTACCTTTGCCGCGGTTAACATTATCAGCGAACTGGCGGGGCTTCATTTCGAACAGCATAACTCCATCAACTTCCATGATCTGACGGCAGGGCTGCTTGTTATCGTGCCCAATGACAAAGCTTATGCCGGTGATCTGCAGGACTTCTCGGAGGAGCTGACCCAGGCCGTCAACCAAATGCTGAAGATGAATGTAACCTTGGCCATCAGCCGGCCGGTCAACACCATATCCGAAATTCCTGGGTCCTTCGAAACCGCCCGGCAGGCGGCCGCCTTCCGCAATTTCTCCAACGAGAACCAGATTCTCGATATGGAAACCCAGCCGCAGGTGCCGGAGGAAGCGGAGCTCCAGTATCCCTTCTCTCTGGAGCGTGAGCTGATCCAGGCCATGCGGACCGGGCAGGAAACGGATACGTACAAGCTGCTGGAGGATTTCCTGGTGGCGCTCTCCTCCAATGGGGCCAAGGAAATCGATGTCCAGCAGGGGATGCTCCACCTGCTCGGCAGCATTCAGCATGCGGTGATGGTATCAGGCATCAACCCCAACCGTTTGTTCAAGGGCATCAATATGTATGAATCCTTGTCCCAAATCCGGGAGACCAAGCTGATTCTGGAATGGTTCCGGGAGAAGATCGTGGACCCCTATCTGCGTGAGCTGATGCAGCGTACGGACGCCCAGGTGAAGCGGATTATTGAGCAGGCCATGCTGTATCTGCAGCAGAATTACATGAACGATATATCCCTGGACAATTGTGCGGAGCATACGGGAACCAATCCTTTCTTCCTGAGCAAATCCTTCAAGCAGGTCACCGGCAAGAACTTCATCGATTACCTCACGGAAATCCGGATGGAGAAGGCCAGAGAGCTGCTCCGGGATACGGATCTCCTGATTAACGATGTGGCCGAGCGCGTGGGCTACCAGCACAGCTATTTCAACCGGATTTTCAAGAAGCTGGAGGGCATGACGCCTACCCGGTACCGTGAATTAAGCCGGGAAAAGGGATTGCAATAAAGTCCAAAACTATTGAAAATGTGCAATTGCGCGGGACCGGGAGGACAAGAAAGTCTCATTGTCATGAAGGGAGATGCGGCCTAGAATGGGGGTGCAGCTTTCGAAAGACAATATAAAGGAGATGGTCTTGTTGTCTTCACAGAAACCGGTCCAATTGCGCTGGCTTAAGAATCCGTCCGGGGACGCGGGCATTACCTGGGGAATTCCCTGGAAAAAAGGCGAGATTAACCGGGAAACCGTCCTAAGTCTCTCCAGTGCGGACGGCCTCCGCCAATATCCTATCGACAGCTGGCCAACAGCATATTGGCCGGACGGAAGCGTCAAGTGGTCCGCTCACGCGGCAGTGGTCCCCGCTTCGGAAAGCGGGGGCTTTGTGCTGGATAAAGGAGAATCACCCGTTCCGGCATCACGTGTATCCGTGGAGGAATCCGCTGAGCGGATTACCGTATCCACCGGCTCCATCCGTTGGGTGATCGCCAAGCAGGGAACGCGGATCGTAGAGCGTATGGAGCGCGACCGCCGTGAAATCTGCAGCGGCGGCGTTTTGGTGGCGCTGACGGAGGTGCATGACCAGGTTTCCGGTATGCACACAACCCGTGAGGAGCCCTTCGAAGGTGTGGTCCTTCAGGCTGCTGTGGAAGCCGCAGGCCCGGTCCGGGCTGTGCTCCGGGTCCAAGGCAGATACCGGGCGAAGTCGGGCTTACGGGAATGGCTGCCGTTTACGCTGCGGCTATACTTTTTTGCGGGACAGGCTTCCATCCGGCTGGTGCATACCTTTTATTACGACGGCAATCCGAATACGGATTTTATCAAAGGGCTGGGAATCGCCTTTGAGGTGCCCTTATCCGGGCCTCATTATAACCGCCATATCCGCTTTGCAGGGGAAGAGGGCATGTTCAGGGATTCCCCCAAGTCCATGTACAACCGCCGTACCAAGGGGCGTTATCTGGAGCTGTACGAGGATCAGCTGGAGGGCAAACCGCTTTCCTTCGACGAGGAGGACGACGCGTATTATCTGGGTCTGCTGAAGGATTCCGCCACATGGGACAGCTTCAAGCTCCTGCAGGATTCCTCCGAGCATTTCACTGTCCGCAAGCGCACCAAGGAAGGCTGCTCCTGGGTCAAAGGGGCGGAAGGGCGCCGGGCGGGGGGCCTTGGGTATGCAGGCGGAGCATCCGGCGGAATCGCTGTTGGCTTGAAGGATTTTTGGCGGAAATATCCGTCGGGTTTGGAAATTACGGGGATGGCTGCAGAAACGGCGCGCTTCACCGCGTGGTTCTGGTCGCCGGATGCCGAAGCCATGGATATGCGGCATTATGACACGGAAACCCACGTGCTCTCCTCCTATGAGGGGGCGGATGAGCTGAGAGCCACCCCTTACGGTGTTGGCAATACCCATGAGCTGACCGTGTGGTGCCTGGACGCTACGCCGGATTCCAAGACTCTGGGACAGATGGCCGAAGCTGCGGATATGCCGGAGCTTCTGGTATGTACACCGGAGTATTACCACGAAACCCGGGCCTTCGGCCTGTGGAGCCTGCCTGACCGCAGCTCGCCGGAGAAGGCGTATCTGGAGGACAGGCTGGACGGCATCATCGCCTTTTACCAGCAGGAGACAGAGCAGCGCAAGTGGTTTGGCTTCTGGGATTACGGCGACTTTATGCACAGCTATGATGCCGCCCGTCACGTCTGGAACTACGACCTGGGCGGGTGTGCCTGGCAGAACGCGGAGCTGGTGCCCAACATGTGGCTGTGGACCATGTTCCTCCGCTCCGGCCGGGCGGATATCTTCCGGATGGCGGAGGCCATGACCCGCCATACCAGCGAGGTGGATATGTACCACATCGGCGAATACGCCGGACTCGGCTCCCGGCACAATGTGGTGCATTGGGGCTGCGGCTGCAAGGAGCCGCGTATTGCCATGGCCGGCTTGCACCGTTATTATTATTACCTGACGGCGGATGAGCGGATCGGCGATTGTATGGAGCTTGTGAAGGATGCAGATTATGCTACCGTCACCCTCGACCCGCTGCGTGCCTATTTTCCCAAGGACGAGCATCCCACCCATATCCGGGTTGGCCCCGACTGGGCAGCCTTCAGCTCCAACTGGATGACCCGCTGGGAGCGCTTCGAGGATACCTTCTACCGGGATAAAATTCTTACAGGCATCGATTGCGTCAAAAAAGCCAAGTATGGGCTGATTTCCGGCCCGGTTTACGGCTACGATCCCAAAACCGGGCTTTTATCGTCCATGGGCGTCGAAAACTGGGGACGGCATCTGTCCATCTGTATGGGCGGCCCCCAGGTGTGGTTCGAGCTGGCGGAGATGCTGGAGGACCCGGAATGGAATGAGATGATGGCCGAATACGGCGTGTATTACAATGCGCCTCAGGAGGAGAAGGATCTTCTGTCTCATGGGGAAATCTCCCACAAGAATTTTGAGCATCCGGTTCTGAGTGTGGCGATAGCCGCTTACGGCGCGTATTACCGGCAGGATACGGTGACGGCGGAGCGCTGCTGGACTATTCTCCACGGGAATCCCTTCGGGTCAGTCAATCTCCAGGAGCAATCGGAGGATGTGGTGTACATGGACAGCATCAAGGAAATTGACTGGATGAATACCAATGAAGCCAGCCAGTGGTCGCTGAATACCATTCTGAGCTTGGAATTGATCAGCGAATGGCTTCCTTCCTCGGTCAATAAGAATTAAGAGGTGAAACAGGATGAACGGAAATGCGTTGTTTCCGGCCGATTGGCAGCGGATTTATCATAATCCGTTGGCGGCGGCTTCCGATGTGGAAGGTTTTCGGATGGAAGGGCAAGGACTGGTTAGCTTTCCGGAGGGGAAGCTTCGGCTCGAAAACGGCATGGACCCGGAAGCGGGCCAAGCGGCCAATTTTGTCTTCTGGTGCCCGGAGGATTTCCCTGCGGATGTAGCGGTGTCCTGGGAATTCCGGCCTCTCCGGGAGCCGGGGCTGGCGATCCTGTTCATGGCGGCCAGAGGCGCCGCGGGCAAGGATCTGTTCGATACGTCGCTGACGCAGCGGACAGGGATTTACGACCAGTATCATCACGGAGAGATGGACGCGTTCCATATTTCCTATTTCCGGCGGAAGTGGCCGGAGGAGCGGCAATTTCACACCTGCAATCTCCGCAAAAGCTACGGCTTCCATCTGGTAGCTCAGGGAGCGGACCCGATCCCCGGGGTTCCGGATGTGGTTGAGCCGTACCGGATGCTGGCGGTGAAGCAGGGCAGTGCCATTTCTTTTTATATCAATGAACTGCCGGTTTTCTCCTGGCAGGATGACGGCGAAGCCTATGGGCCGCTATTGGGCGGAGGGCGGATCGGCTTCCGCCAGATGGCGCCGCTTCTGGCGGAATACGCCAATTTGCAGGTATTCGCCAAGTGATAAACAAGGAGGTTTAATGACACATGGCTAAGATTTATGTGACGTATCCGGAGGGAAAATTCAAGGCTCTGACCATGAGCTATGACGACGGCCGCAAAGCCGACAAACGCCTGGTGGAGATTTTTAACCGCAACGGCATTAAAGGCACCTTCCACATCAATTCCGGCTTCTTCGGGAACACGGAATATGACCGTATGGAGGAAGCGGAATGTGTGGAGCTGTACAAGGGGCATGAGGTATCTGCCCATACTTTGACCCATCCCACCATTGCCCGCTGCCCCAAGGAAATGCTGGTCCACGAGGTAATGGAGGACCGCAAGAACCTGGAGCGTATTTTCGGCTACACCATCCGGGGCATGTCTTACCCCAATGGCTCCTACAGCCCGGAGATCATGAAGCTGCTGCCGCAGCTGGGCATTGAATACTCCCGTGTGGTGGAGACCACCCACGGCGGCTTTGGTCTGCCGCATAATTGGCTGGAGTGGAAAGCCACCTGCCACCACAAGGATAATCTTATGAAGCATGGCGAAACCTTTGTTTCCCTGCACAAAAAGCAGTACCTGTACCTGATGTATGTCTGGGGACACAGCTATGAGTTCGACAATGACAACAACTGGAATATCATTGAAGAATTCTGCGAATTGGCAGGTGGACGGGATGATATCTGGTATGCCACCAATATGGAAATTGTGGATTATATGAAAGCTTACGAGCGTCTTCGTTTCTCTGCCGGAATGGAGTTTGTGGAGAATCCCAACGCCACCTCCGTATGGCTTAGCGTGGATGGGGATATCCGGGAAATCCCGGGCGGAGTCACCGTACGTTTTTAGTATTCATATGTGCTTGGCAGCCTGTATGGGGGAAAACCCGGTGCAGGCTGTTTTTTGTATGAAATCAAGCTGGCGTATGGAATGTGCCAAATGCGTTTGATATGAACATGGAAGTTCCTGGATTAATTCTGGAGGATTGGTTTGTCCCGTGGCAAGATTGTGCGAAATGAACAAAATAGTGCAACCCTTTCGGTTAGTCGGGGGCAAGAATGTACCATTGCCTAAAGGGGGGAGGGCTGGTACGCTACGGGTGTACAGCCGGCAGGCCTTGTTAGGCCTGGCCGGACGAAGCTTACCTACAGGAGGAATTATTCGCATGAAGACAGAAACCCGAGTTTGTTCTCCCCTAGCAACGCTGGACATTGAGGCGGCAGGTCCCCGCTGCAAGCTGCTGCTGGGCGACTTAAACGGCGACGGCCGGATGGAGCTGCTGCTGGTTCAGCCGGACAACCGCCAGGATGTCCGTTATATCCCCCATCAGGTGCAATGCCTGACCGCTTATGACATCACCGGCAAGCTCCTGTGGCAAACCGGCAAGCCTGACCCGGGTGCAGGCAAACAAGGCTCCGACTACCCCGCCCAGATTTATGACATCGATGGGGACGGCAAGCTGGAGGTTCTGTGTGTTATGAATAGCCAGTTCCATATTCTCGACGGAGCTACGGGAGAAGTGAAAGCGGTTCATGAACTGCCGGGAGAGGAGGCCCATGATTGCATTATTATTGCCAACCTGACCGGCAAGGACCGCCCTTCGGACATTATTCTGAAGGACCGGTACCACAAGCTGTGGGCACTGGACAACCAGTTTAATCTCTTGTGGACCCATGAGGGCAACCCGGGCCACTTTCCTTGGGTATATGATCTGAACGGGGACGGCTACGATGAGGTGATGGCCGGTTATGATCTTCTGGACCATAACGGCAAGCTCCAGTGGAGCTGCAAGGATCTGGACGACCATGCCGACTGCATCTGGGTTGGAGACGTGAACGGAGACGGGCTGCCGGAGCTGGTGGTAGGCGGCAGCGTGACGGTGATGTATGACCGCGACGGCAATGAGCTGTGGCGCTATGAGGGCTCCATCGAATCCCAGCATATCGCTCTGGGCAAATTCTGTCCGGAGCTGCCGGGTTTGCAGGTGGCAGGTCTCGACCGGATGGTCCGGGAGGATGACGGCAAAGGCTTGAAGGGCCGGGATGCCTTGTTCCTGCTGGACTGCGAGGGCAAGGAAATCTGGAAGGAAGACCGCAAAACTCCGGGCTGGCTGACCATCGCCGAAACCCTCTCCAACTGGGAGGCGGGGGCTCCTGACTATATTCTGGCCTTCCGCCGGGGCGGCGGTGTGTTCCCTGGTTTGTATGACGGCAATATGAATGTGGTGGCAACCTTCCCGACGGAAGGGTATGTGGTCCATGGCGATCTTCTGGGCAGTGGCAATGAAATGGCCATTGTTTATACCGATACCGAAGCGGTGGTGTATGCCAGTGCGCCTGCTGATTTGACCCAATCCGCTGCCGGCGGCCCGCTGCCCCAACCAAAGCGGCTGTACAGCTCAACCCTTTATCCCGGCGGGGAAATCATCAAATAAGGAGGCTCTAGGAAGTGGACTACATTCACGAAATGGATTCCATTGCCCGGTCCAGCGGGGGCAGCACAGAAAAGGTGTTAGAGACCATCGCCAACCGCTATATCGGCGCTAATCCCCAGGAGCCGCCGGTCTACCGTGTCCATGACGTGGCAAGCTTCCGGCGTCAGGAGGACTGTCGGTATGATATGAACCTGGGTCGGCGCTGGCCGGATATCCGGGACGGGCAGTATGTCTATGCTTGGGGCAAGCTTTGGTGTGCGCAGGAGGGGGAGCTTCCTTTTGCAGTCAGCTGCTATGGCCCGGTGAAGGTGTTCGTGAACGGCAGCAGGCAATTTGCATCCAACCTCAACGACGACGTTTTCCCTGAACGGCGGGCTGTGTTCCGGGCGCGTGTGGTCAAGGGATGGAATCACCTGGTCCTGGAGTTTACGGCAACGGGAACCGGCTGCGGCGCAGTTTTCGGAACCGGCAGCGTAAAAGGTGCACCCATGCATTTCCTGTCACCGGGACCAGACCGGGCAGGGCGGGAGGGCTGGATTTACAGTGAACCCCAGGATGAACCGTGGACGGCAGAACTCGGGCAGCTGGAGGAGCAAAGCACAGGCGGTCTGGAATGGTATCCCCGGCCGGAATGGTCGGAACAGGAGCGGGCGGCCGGAAGCTTCAGCCGGATTCTGGGCGGTGAAGCCGGGGATACGGCTTTTGCCTGGACAGGACTGTGCTGCAGCCGGGCTGGCGGAAGCCGGCTGGATCTGACCGGTGAAGCCTCGGGGGCATTTGAGGTATACGTGAATAGCCGCGAATATTACCGGTCTCCGGAAGACCAGGAGGGGGCGTTCCGCGTGCCCTTGGAGCTGGACGGGGGCGGACACAAGCTTGTGGTGCGTTCTGTCTGTCCAGGCGGCGGCAGGTGGGATTTCCGTCTGAATGCGCCAGGAGCGGATACTGGCGTGCAGCTGGAGATGCCCTATCCGGTGGAAGGACTGCCTGATACCTGGCTGTATCTGGGTCCTTTTGCACCGGGGCAGGCGCCTGCTGTGGAGGCTGTGGCCAGGCTGGATGTTTTATTCGGCCCGGAGGGGAGCAAGCGCTTCTGGCGGGCGGATTTGCCTGATGCAGCCGTCCGCCCGTATCTGGAAACGGCCCTTTACGGCAAATGGAACTATCCCCTGGGTGTAACTCTTTACGGCATTCTCAAAACGGGGGAGGAGCTGGAGAAGTCCCACTTACTTGACTATGCCGCAGACCATATCGAGCAGTGCACCGCGCTTCACGAATATGCCATGTGGGATACGGAGCAATACGGCGCGCCGGGTATTAATCACCAGCTGGCGATGATTGACAGCCTGGATGACTGCGGCTCCTTTGGAGCGGCGATGCTGACGGCCCATGCAGCCCGGCCTTTGACGGGGGCGAGGGAAACGGCGGCCCATATCGCCCACTATATTTCGCATGTGCAAGACAGGCTTTCCGACGGGGCGTTGTACCGGGTGAAGGGCACCACGGATTTCATGGCAGGCACTATGTGGTGCGACGACTTGTATATGAGCACGCCGTTTCTGGGCAAGTATTATGCGCTGACCGGCGAGCTCTCCTATCTGGAGGATGCCGCCCGGCAGTTCCTGCTGTACAAGGAGCGGATGTACATTCCAGAGCAGCAGATTATGCATCATGTGTTTGACCACAAGTTCGGCAAACCCAACGGTGTGCCCTGGGGCCGCGGCAACGGCTGGGTGCTGTTTTCCCTCACGGAGATTCTGGAGCTGATGCCTGTGGAGCATGAACTCTACCAGCCATTGCTGGTATTTTTCCGGGAGCTGTGCCAGGGTTATTTGAGGCTCCAGGGGCCTGAAGGTCTGTGGCATCAGGTGCTCACCGACCATAGCTCCTACCAGGAGGCCTCCTGCACGTCTATGTTCATCTACGCCTACTCCAGAGGCATCCGCTTTGGGTGGCTGGAGGAGACAGATGCGTATGCGGCTGCGGCTCTCCGCGCATGGCAGGCTCTGATGGAGCTGTGCATCGACAGGCAGGGCAACGTGTACGGCGTTTGCCGGGGCTCCGGCTATTCCTTCAACAAATATTATTACAAGGATCAGCTGGGCTGGCAGCTAAACGACACCCACGGCATCGGCATTGTGCTGCTGGCGGGCATCGAATGCCTGAAGCTGGCGCGCACGGGCAGCCGGTAACCCGCCGGGATCAATAGAGAGTGGGAAGAGTCGCATTTATGCGGCTCTTTTTTCTGCTGCCAGCAGAAAATACGGGCAGTGGGGGAGTCTAACCTTATGGAGGAGGCTAACGAATCTCAGCGACGCTATTTCAGCCGGTTGGCGCCTTTTTCGGCTGTAACGAATCTGAGAAGCCTTATTCCGCCTCAAAACGGCTGAAAGGAGGCCCGGCGTAAGCAATAGCGCGGATCAGATTCGTTACATTCGCAAACGACCCCTTTTACGTGAAATAAGCGTTGTGAGATTCGTTGCTATGAACGTTTTTGTCAAGCCCTCCGGTTTAGCAGGGTCGGAGCACGTGGCGCGGGAGCAAATAAACG